>NZ_JACAPX010000002.1:0-137697 GCF_013385435.1 Pseudomonas sp. F9001 | reverse complement strand
GACTTCCAGAATCTGCCGTCAAGGGTTAATTACGCTTTTGTTGCAGAAGATGGTTTTTTAGCAATAAGACGGGGAATTCGGCGCATCACCGGCGGTATACGCAGGACCAGAAGCAGCGCCCCTATAGATGCATAGATAGCCCACTCCTTGAGATCTGCCCGCACGATCCACAGCATATGCAGCAAACCAAGCCCGAGAATCACATAAACCAAACGATGCAGTTTCTTCCAGCGCACACCAAGGCGACGCTGGCTGTATCGGTTGGAGGTGACTGCCAGCACCAATAGAGAAAGGAATCCCAACGTACCCACAATAATGTAAGGCCGCTTCCGTAGCTCAACCCCCAACTGCGACCAATCCAACCCAAGGATAAACACGCAGTAAGCAGCGAGATGCAAAACCACATAGGCAAAGCACCACAATCCCAGTTGCCGTCGCACGGCGATCCACCCCGCCCAACCACTGAGCTTCTGCAACGGTGTCATACCCAGGGTTATTAACAACAGAATCAAGGTGCCAAGCCCGAGCCGATCCATCAGCACCTTGCCCGGATCAGGTCCCAGCGCAAAGCTCCAGGCCTCGTACAGCCAGAACAGCGGCCACACCGCCGCTGCTATAAAGACGCCGATGCGCCAGATCGGATAGCGCATCAATAGTTCTTCCGCAGATCGAGGCCCGTATAAAGAGAGGCGACTTCATCGGCGTAGCCGTTGAACATTTGTGTCTCACGCACATTGGGACTGAACAGCCCGCTGGGCAACCGCCGCTCCCGCGCCTGGGTCCAACGCGGATGGTCGACGGTAGGATTCACATTTGCGTAAAACCCATACTCACTCGCGGCAATACTTTGCCAGGTGGTTTTCGGCTGCTCGCTGACCAGGCTGATGCGTACGATCGACTTGACGCTCTTGAATCCGTACTTCCACGGCACCACCAACCGCAACGGCGCGCCGTTCTGGTTCGGCAGCTCCCGCCCATACATGCCCACCGCAAGGATCGCCAGGGGATTCATCGCCTCATCCAATCGCAGCCCTTCTACATAAGGCCAGTCGATCAAGGCGAAGTTGGACCGCTGCCCCGGCATGCTCTTGGGGTCCTGCAGGGTTTCAAAACGAATGTACTTGGCGTTCGAGGTCGGCTCGACGTGCTTGAGCAGTTCCGATATAGGGAACCCTATCCACGGAATGACCATCGACCAGGCCTCTACACAGCGCAGTCGATAGATTCGCTCTTCCAACTGATAGGGCTTCATGAAGTCTTCAAGCGCATAGCGCCCAGGTTTGGCGACCTCACCATCTATCACCACACTCCACGGCTCAGTCTTCAGAGATCCGGCATTGGCTGCAGGGTCGCCCTTATCCGTACCGAACTCATAGAAGTTGTTGTAGTGGGTTGCGTCCTTGAAAGGGGTGATGGCCTCGTCCTTGACGGTAATCGCCTGCCATTTGGTACCCGGGAGCTTTTCGGCAAACCAGCCAGGTGCATTGCCCGGCTCGACATCGGCATAACGTGCCGCATCATCCGCACTGGCCCAACGCGGCAGGCTGCTGGCAGCCAGGCCGGCAAGCGCACCACCGAGCAAGCTGCGGCGAGAGAAATAGAGGGATTCAGGCGTGACATCCGATTCTTGGCAATCAGACGCTTTGGGAAACTTGATTAACATGGCAACTCCGCAGCTTTGGAGGACAGATGCACCAATAGACTGCGGAGTATGGGGGAAATTACATTAAGGCAACGTTTTGCGCTGACGAAGATGCAGAAGGTACTGCACCGGGCCGGACGCGGCATACACAAGGAAAGCCAGCAGCAGGATTCGCGGCGGATCACTGAAGACCACGGCAAACACCAGCACCACTGCCAGGATAGCCACAAACGGCACACGCCCTTTGAGATCCAGCTCCTTGAAGCTGTTGTACTTGATATTGCTGACCATCAGCATGCCGGCCGCCGCAACCATCAAGGCCACCAGGAACGACATCTTGGAACCCTGGATACCGTAGTCGCTGAATGCCCAGACAATACCGGCTACCACACCCGCCGCAGCCGGACTGGCCAGGCCAATGAAGTAGCGCTTGTCGGCAGTCCCCACCTGGGTATTAAAGCGCGCCAGACGCAATGCCGCGCCCGCCACATAGATGAAGGCAACCATCCAGCCAACCTTGCCCATATCACCCAGCGCCCAGGCAAATGCGAGCAACGCCGGCGCCACACCGAAGGCAACCATGTCCGACAGCGAGTCATACTCGGCGCCGAAGGCACTCTGGGTGTTGGTCATCCGCGCAACCCGGCCATCCAGGCCATCAAGGACCATGGCGACGAAGATCGCTATCGCGGCAAAACCAAAGTACTTGCTGGCCCCGGCCGCATCGCCGGCCGCCAACGCACTCTGGGCACTCATGGAATTGATGATGGAGTAGAACCCCGCGAACAGGTTCGCAGTGGTGAACAGATTGGGCAGAAGATAGATGCCACGATGCCGGACTTTACGGCCTTCAGCATCGTGCCCTTCTTCGACATGTTCATCGATCGGTAGCAGGCTTTCGGCGTCAGAGGCCTGGTTTGGCTCTTCGGGACGTTCGCTCATGGACTTTACCTTGCAACGGTGTGAAAAATTTCGACAGAAACTTGCGGCGAGTGTTCGCCCGCAAACGATGCAGCTTTATACCAGAACCTGCCCCGCAAACGAAAAAACGCGGCCTAAGCCGCGTTTTCCCTTGATCCGTACGACTTAGTTTTTGGCTTTGTCGACGATCTTGTTGGCACCGATCCACGGCATCATGGAGCGCAGTTGCTCGCCGATGATCTCGATACCGTGAGCGGCGTTGTTACGACGCTTGGCGGTCATCGAAGGGTAGCCGGTTGCACCTTCGCTGATGAACATTTTGGCGTATTCGCCGTCCTGAATACGTTTCAGGGCGTTGCGCATGGCCTGACGGGACTCGGCGTTGATCACTTCCGGGCCAGTCACGTACTCGCCGTATTCGGCGTTGTTGGAGATCGAGTAGTTCATGTTGGCGATACCGCCTTCGTACATGAGGTCAACGATCAGCTTCAGTTCGTGCAGGCATTCGAAATAGGCCATTTCTGGCGCGTAGCCAGCTTCAACCAGGGTTTCGAAACCGGCCTTGACCAGTTCAACGGTACCGCCACACAGAACGGCCTGTTCGCCGAACAGGTCGGTTTCAGTCTCGTCCTTGAAGGTGGTTTCGATGATGCCGGTACGACCGCCACCCACGCCAGCAGCGTAGGACAGTGCGACGTTCTTGGCGTTGCCCGAGGCGTCCTGGTAGATCGCGATCAGGTCAGGGATACCGCCGCCTTTGACGAACTCGGAGCGCACGGTGTGGCCCGGTGCTTTCGGCGCGATCATGATCACGTCGAGGTCGGCGCGCGGCACAACCTGGTTGTAGTGGATCGCGAAGCCGTGGGAGAAGGCCAGGGTGGCGCCCTTCTTGATGTTCGGCTCGATTTCGTTCTTGTACAGCGCGGACTGGAACTCGTCCGGGGTCAGGATCATGACCAGGTCGGCAGCAGCAACAGCAGAAGCAACGTCAGTCACTTTCAGGCCGTGGGCTTCAGCCTTGGCAACAGTGGCCGAGCCTTTGCGCAGGCCAACGGTCACGTCAACGCCGGAATCTTTCAGGTTGCACGCTTGGGCGTGGCCCTGGGAACCGTAGCCGATGATGGCGACTTTTTTGCCCTGGATGATCGACAGGTCACAATCTTTATCGTAATAAACTTTCATGAGGTTCCTCTATATATCCAGGCCGTTTAAGGCCATTCGCTAAATTTGAGTTAGATGCTGAGTACTTTGTCGCCACGAGCAATCCCGGTGACGCCACTGCGTACAGTTTCCAGAATCGAGGCCGTCCCGATCGACTGGATGAAGCTGTCCAGCTTGTCGCTTGTACCGGTCAGTTGAACGGTATAAACGCTGGCGCTCACATCGACGATCTGCCCGCGATAAATGTCGGTAGTGCGCTTGATCTCGGCCCGTTGTGCACCCGTGGCCTTGACCTTGACCAGCATCAGCTCACGCTCGATGTGGGCACTCTCCGACAAGTCGACCAGCTTGACCACTTCGATCAGCTTGTTGAGGTTCTTGGTGATCTGCTCGATCACCTCATCATGGCCAACGGTGGTCAACGTCAGACGCGACAAGGTCGGGTCTTCGGTCGGCGCCACCGTCAGGCTTTCGATGTTGTAGTTGCGTTGCGAAAACAGTCCGACCACACGTGACAGAGCGCCCGGTTCGTTCTCCAGAAGCAGGGAGATAATGTGCCGCATGATTAGGTACGCTCCGTCTTGTTCAGCCACATATCGCGCATGGAGCCGTCTTTGATCTGCATCGGGTAGACGTGCTCGCTGGTGTCGACCTGAATATCGAGGAACACCAGGCGGTCCTTCATGGCGAACGCCTCTTCCATCATCGGCTTCAAATCCTTCAGATCGGTGATGCGCATGCCGACATGGCCATAGGCTTCAACCAATTTGACGAAGTCAGGCAGGGACTCCATGTAGGAATGGGAGTGACGGCTGCCGTAGCTCATGTCCTGCCACTGGCGAACCATGCCCAGTACACCGTTGTTCAGGCAGACGATCTTCACCGGCAAGCCATATTGCAGGCAGGTCGACAGTTCCTGGATGTTCATCTGGATACTGCCTTCGCCGGTGACGCACGCAACGTCAGTATCCGGAAAGCTCAGCTTCACACCCATGGCCGCAGGGAAACCAAAGCCCATCGTGCCCAGGCCACCGGAGTTGATCCAGCGGTTAGGCTTGTCGAACTTGTAGTACTGCGCCGCGAACATCTGGTGCTGGCCCACGTCGGAGGTCACAAAGGCATCGCCCTTGGTCACTTCGCACAGGGTTTCGATCACGGTCTGTGGCTTGATGACGCTGCCATCACCCTTGTCGTAAGGGAACAGGCCACGATCACCGCGCCACTCGTCGATCTGCTTCCACCAGCTGGCAACGGAATCCTTGTTCGGGGCTTCGCCGATTTCCTTCAGCGCAGCGACCATTTCGGTCAGCACACTTTCCACAGGACCAACGATAGGCACGTCGGCCTTGATGGTCTTGGAGATGGATGCCGGGTCGATATCGATGTGGATGATCTTGGCATTCGGGCAGAACTTGCTCGCGCCATTGATCACCCGGTCATCGAACCGCGCACCGACGGCGAGGATCACGTCAGCATGGTGCATGGCCAGGTTGGCGGTGTAGCTGCCGTGCATGCCGAGCATGCCGACGAACTGACGGTCCGACCCTGGGAACGCGCCGAGGCCCATCAACGTATTGGTGACTGGCAGGTTGAGCAGCTTGGCCAGTTCGGTCAGCGGCGCGGAACCGCCGCCCAGAATCACCCCACCACCCGAGTAGAGCACTGGACGCTTGGCCGCCAACAGCATTTCTGCCGCCTTGCGGATTTGCCCCGAGTGCCCGCGAACGGCCGGGCTGTAGGAACGCAGCTTGGCTTTCTTCGGGAAGATGTATTCGAATTTTTCCGCCGGGTTGGTCATGTCTTTCGGGATATCGACCACCACAGGACCCGGGCGACCGGACTGTGCGAGGTAGAACGCCTTCTTCATGACTTCCGGGATTTCCGAGGCATGCTTGATCATGAAGCTGTGTTTCACGATCGGCCGGGAAATACCGATCATGTCGGTTTCCTGGAATGCATCGGTACCGACCATGGTGCTCGCCACCTGGCCGGAAATGATCACCATCGGGATGGAGTCCATATAGGCCGTCGCGATGCCGGTAATGGCATTGGTCGCGCCAGGGCCGGAAGTCACCAGTACCACACCGGCTTTACCGGTGGCACGGGCGTAACCGTCAGCCATATGGGTAGCAGCTTGTTCGTGGCGAACCAGGATGTGGGTAACAGCCGGTTCCTTGAACAGTGCGTCGTAGACATGCAGCAGAGCACCACCTGGGTACCCGTAGATATAGTCGACGCCTTCGTCACGCAAAAAGCGGACGAGCATCTCACCGCCAGATAAAAGCTCCACGTTGTTCACCTCTAAAACGCCAGAATACCGTCCGTTAAAAACCGACGGGTCTTAATAGGTTTACTTCTCAGCAGAGCATGAGCGACGGTGGTCGCCGACTACGTCAGCACTGACTGAGCAAGTATTGGGAGCGTCCCAAGTGTTGCGGGATTTTCCCACCCAGCGCGAGGTAACGCGTTGCGGGTGTAACAGGTCGGCGCGGGTATGCGCCTCATGATCTGCTGAGTGGGTCTGCTTCTGGCAGTCCCTCTACAGCGGACTTTGGATTCTTCTGTTTCAGCCCCTCCAAGTCAAGCAATAATTGCGCTTTTTTCCAACTAAGCGCATGAGAACGTAGAAGAAAGGGGCTTGAGGAGGGATAAAACTCGCCTGAATGGCGCAAAGCGGTAGAAATATGCGCAAGACTGCCGGAAAAACCGGCAGCCAGGCAATTAACGAGCGTCGACGATCAGTTGATCGAACTTTTTCAGCGCAGTCCGCAGGCCAAGGCTCTCAAGTGGCCGATCGGCGTAAACCATCTCGGCCATCTCCAGAATCCCCGACGCATTGGGCAATGGCAGGTCCTGTTCGAGGATTTGCTTCATCCGTGTCAGGAAAATCCATTGCAGCCACTGGTGAAAGTCCAGCGTGTCGACGGAAAACGGCTCAACACTGCTCAAGGCTTCAGCACTGGGGGACACTTCGTCCCACCAGCCCTGCAAGCGCAGTTCACGCTCGATCAACAACAACTGTTCGGCAATTGCCGGAAAGCGTGCATCCATCAGAGGCTTACCTTGGCTTTTTGCCGAGCCTGGGCGGCGCCGGCAGCATCGCCTTGCTTCTCGCGGGCATCACCGATCAAGCTCCACAGGCTGGCCTGCAGGTCTGGACGGCCATTGGCCAGGGTCAGGCCGCGACGGGCAAATTGTTCTGCTTGCGGGGCATCGCCCTGGGCCATGCGAACCTGAGCCAGGCGGTATAGCACTTGCGGTTCACGCGGTGCCACGCGCTGGGCGCGCTCGAGGCTCGACGATGCGCCGTTCAAATCGCCACCCGACTGCTGCTGTTGGGCAGTGGTGAGCAACGCCAGCACCGGGCCATCCAACTGCTCATCGGCTGACAGACCGCCGGCACTGCTGGCGGAAGGAATTCCACTCGGCGTCGACGGCATGTTGTAGGTGCCCTGGTTGATCGGTGCCGTTTGAATCGGCGTGGCGTCGATCGGGCCCGATGTACTTGGGCCTGGGGTCCACGGCTGAGTACTGATCGGAGCCGAGGTGGCAGCACCGCCACCCGGGATCATCACCACTACACCAGAATCCTGAGGCACGGCTTGCGCCTGGGGCCGGGCCTGGGCAGGACGGTTGGTAACGGTTTGGCGGAAGCCGCCGTTGGCCGAGATCCGGTCGTTGTTGGACACCGTTGTACTGGAGTCCACCACCGGAATAGAGCCCCGCTCCACGCTGGCGCAACCACCGAGCAATGCCAAAACTGTAATAGCTGGAATCAACAACTTGTTCACGTGAAACCCTCTTTGCTTAATTCATCCAGCCCTTGACCCAATCCATCACCGATTCAGCACTGGCGGGCGCACTGGCTCCGCACGCTGCACCGGGTGGTGGCTCGCTGCCGCGAATATACGGCATCTGCACCGCGCCCGGACAGTTGGCATCGGAACCCTGGCCGGTGTGCGGATCGATCCAGGCCTGGACGATATTGTCCGGCTGCGGCATGTTCAGCGGCAGTGGATCGGCCTTTTTCATGAAACTGGTCCATACCTGCAACGCGCCGGTGGCACCGGTAAACGGCGTCTTGCCGTTGTCATCACGCCCCAGCCAAACCACTGCCAGCAGGTCCTGGCTGAAACCTGCGAACCAGCTGTCCCGCGAATCGTTACTGGTACCGCTCTTGCCAGCCAGTGTCAGGTTGGCCGGCAGCACGTTGTAGGCCGAGCGCCCGGTACCTTCGCGCATCACGCGCTGCATGGCGTTCTGGATCAGGTAGATCGAGGCCGGGTCAAAGCGTTGCTGAATCTGGAACGGATAGCGCTTGAGCGGTTCGCCTTCGGCCGTCAACACGCTCCGGATCCCACGCATCGGCGTATTGAAACCACCGTTGGCCAGGGTCTGGTACATGGTCGCCACTTCCATCGGACTCATCGCGCCCGCACCCAACAGCATCGATGGGAACGCCGGGAACTCACGAGTGATGCCCAACCGGCCGAGCGTCTTGAGCACGTTCGGCACGCCCAGTTCAAGGCCGAGGCGGGAAGTCGAGATGTTGTAGGAATGCGCCAAGCCCTGGTACAGGAAAATCGTACCGTGGGAGCGACGATCAAAGTTATGCGGCGTCCACATCTGGCCATCAGCCCCTTTGACCGACAGCGGGTCATCGGACAGCCAACTGGTCAGCGTGTACTTGCTCGGTTTTTCCAGCGCGGTCAGGTACACCGCCGGCTTGACCAGCGAGCCAATCGGCCGCACCGCGTCCAGCGCCCGGTTGAACCCGGCAAAGCTGGCCTGGCGACTGCCGATCATGGCCTGGACTTCGCCGGTTTCCGGGTTGGTCACCACCATCGCAGCCTCGACGTCGTCAGAGCCTTTACGACCTGTCAGGCGTTTGAAGGTGTCATTGACCGACGCTTCGGCCTTCATCTGCAGGATCGGGTCGAAACTGGTGAAGATCCGCAGGCCTTCTTCGGTCAAGTCTTCGTCGCGGTAGTCTTCACGCAGCTGGCGTTTGACCAGGTCGATAAAGCCCGGGAAGGAGCTGTCGGCGAGCTTGCCGCGGGTGGTTACACCCAGTGGCATTTTCTTCGCGGCGGCCACTTGTTCAGGGGTGGCGACACCTTGCTGCTCAAGTACATCCAGCACCAGGTTACGGCGCTCCAGCGCCCGCTCCGGGTTGCGACGCGGGTTGTAGTAGGACGGCCCCTTGACCATGCCCACCAGCAGCGCCACCTGGTGCAACTTCAGCTCGGACAACGGCTGGCCGAAGAAGAACTGGCTGGCCAGACCAAAACCGTGGACGGCACGCTGACCGTCCTGGCCAACGAACACTTCATTGAGGTACGCCTCAAGAATTTCCTGCTTGCTGTAGTGCAGCTCCAGCAGCATCGCCATCATGGCTTCGGTCAGCTTGCGGGTCAGGCTGCGCTCGTTGGTCAGGTAGAAGTTCTTGACCAATTGCTGTGTCAGCGTACTGCCGCCCTGGGTCATCTTGCCGCCGGAGGTGTTGACCCAGAGGGCGCGCGCGATGGACTTCGGTGATACGCCCCAGTGGCTGTAGAAATCCCGGTCTTCGACGGCGATCAGGGTATCCAGCAGGTAAGGCGGCACCTGATCGATCTTGATCAGGATGCGGTCTTCCAGGTTTTTCGGATAAATCCCACCGATCATTAAGGGTTCCAGGCGCACCACCGGCAACTTCGAGCCGTTGAGCGAGGACAGTTCGGCTACGTAGTCGCCAGAGAAGCGCACGCGCACCGGCTGGGGTTTTTCCAGGCCTTCATAGAACTGGAAGCCGCGGGTGTTCAAGTCAACCGTGTTGCCGCTGACGGCAGCGGCGCCGGGGCCATTGCTCACGGGTTCGCGGCGATAGCCCAGGGCATCGAGCTCGGTGAGGAAGTCATCCTTGCTCAGCTTCTGGCCGCTGAACAGTTCCAGCGGGCGCGCGTAGACCTTGGCCGGAATGGTCCAGCGCTTGCCGGAGAACTTCTCCTGGACCACGGCATCGAGGTAAACCGCGAAGCCGGCGATCACGACAAGCCCTACCAGGCTGAGCTTAAGCGCCCAGCCCAGCCAAGGGCGCAGGCCGCGGGAAGGAGGTTTTTTACGGGAACGGGGAGATCGGGTACGAGTCATGGCGGCGGATTATACGCACTTTATTGATGACCAACATGAGCCGGACAGCGGTTTGCACGACCGCCTGTAGGAGCCATAATGCCCGCCATGAATTTTCCCAGACTCTGAAGGATCGCCCGTGAGCCAGTCCCTGATTGCTGCCCTGCAAAACCCGGCCCTGTTTCCCCATCCGGTGGATCAGTTCCAAGTCATCGAGACCCATATTTCCTGGGTCCTGCTCACTGGGCCCTATGCTTACAAGATGAAGAAGCCGGTGAATTTCGGTTTCCTCGATTTCACCACCCTGCAAGCCCGCGGACACTTCTGCAATGAAGAGCTGCGCCTCAACCAGCGCCTGACCGATGATTTGTATCTTGAAGTGTTGCCGATCACCGGTAGCGCCGAGGCACCGCAGCTGGGCGGCGACGGTCCGGTGGTCGACTACATGCTGAAAATGCGCCAGTTCCCGCAAAGCCAACTGCTCAGCACTCTGCAGGCCAACGGCGAACTGACCAGCGCGCACATCGACGAAATGGCCAGGCAGATCGCGCATTTTCACCTGAATGCCCCGAAAGTCCCGGCCACTAACTCTGCTGGCACGCCGCACGATGTCATGGCACCGGTGCTGCAGAACTTCGAGCAGATCCGTCCGTTCCTCAGCGACAAGGCCGACCTGGCACAACTGGACGCCTTGCAGGCCTGGGCCGAAAGCAGTTTCGAGCGTCTCAAGCCGCTGTTTGAACAACGCAAGCTCAATGGCTTCACCCGTGAATGCCACGGTGATATCCACCTGGGCAACGCCACGATGATTGATGGCCACGTGGTGATCTTCGACTGCATCGAGTTCAACGAGCCGTTCCGCTTCACCGACGTGTATGCCGACACCGGCTTCCTGGCGATGGACCTGGAAGACCGCGGCCTCAAGAGCTTGGCACGACGCTTCATCAGCCAATACCTGGAGCTGACCGGCGACTATCAAGGCCTGGAAGTACTGAACTTCTATAAAGCCTACCGCGCTCTGGTACGCGCGAAGATCGCGCTGTTCAGCATGCCTTCCGAGGCGGACGCGGTGCAGCGCGCTACCACCCTGCGCCAGTACCGCAACTACGCCAACCTGGCAGAAAGCTACAGCACCATCCCATCGCGCTTCCTGGCCATCACCCATGGCGTATCGGCCGTTGGCAAAAGCCATGTATCCATGCGCCTCGTAGAAGCATTGGGGGCGATTCGCCTGCGTTCGGACGTAGAGCGCAAGCGCCTGTTCGGCGAGCAGAAGGTCGAGAACACGCCGCAGGCCGGGATCTACGCCGCAGACGCCAGCGCCGCGACCTACGCGCGCCTGAACGAAATCGCCGACACCGTACTGCGCGCCGGTTTCCCGGTGGTATTGGACGCAACCTTCCTCAAGCGAGAACAACGCGACGCGGCGGCCAAGATCGCCGAGGCCACCGGCGCGCCATTCCTGATCCTTGACTGCAATGCGCCACAGGCGGTAATCGCCGCTTGGCTGGCACAACGTCAGGCGGACAAGAACGACCCTTCCGACGCCACCCTGGCCATCATCGAAGAACAGCAGGCCACCCGTGACCCGCTCAGCGCCGAGGAGTTGCTGCTCAGCAAGCGCGTGGAGACCAATGAAAGCGGGACCCTGGACGCATTGGTGGCACATATTCGCCAGCGCCTGCCGGGACTGTAAGAAATATTTCTTGGTCGTGCAGCCTTCCGGGGCTCACGGCCGAGAAATAGTGGCACTATAATGGCGCCATAATTCCAACACGGGAGTCGCCATTGTGAGCCAGCCGAAGCTACTTGATACCCCGCTGTACGCGCTTCTGCATAAAGATGATATCCGCGGCTTCAACCAGGAGCGTCCGAAAGACGGCACCATCGATATGCGCGGTGGCGACTTTCGCGGCCTGGACCTGCGCGACCTGAATGCCGAGGGCGTCGATTTCACCGACGCTTATTTCCGCTCCGCCGACTTGCGCGGCCTGGATTTGCGCGACTGCCCCCTGGAAGGCGCGAGCCTGGCGCATGCCCAGATCTCCGGCACTTATTTCCCCCCTGAGTTAAGCGCCGATGAGATCCTGATGTCCGTCAATTTCGGCACACGCCTGCGCTACCGCACTCGCTAAACCGCTACATCGGCTCCCGGCTACGCACAGGGCGTACCGGGGGCTTCACCCTTTCCTACGCTAAAACCCCCGCCTGCCTTAGAAGCTTTTAGGTCGTTGCCGACCAAAGAACTACGCTTTTCCTACTGAGCGCTACACTCCTTTCAGGCTTGCCTGGTCACGATACCCACCGAACCATTCGGCCGTCGCAAGGAGGCTTGATGAATGATGAGCTGCAACACCTGAAAAACCTTGGCAAGACGTCGGCGCAATGGCTGCATGCGGTGGGCATCCACAGTGCGTCCGACCTACGCCGCCTGGGGGCAGTCGACGCGTACCGTGCCGTACGCACCCGCGGTTTCAGGGCATCCAAAGTGTTGTTGTATGCCATTGAAGGCGCGCTGATGGATGTGCACTGGAATGACATTCCCGTTGAACGCAAGGAAGCTTTAAATCGTCAGCTGGACGCTCTGACGGCACGCCAAAAGAATTGAGACGCCAACTTGCACCCGCGTTTACGGGGATTCCAAGCAGAAGTTTGAGGAAATTCGAAGAGGCCGCAAAAACAAATGTTGACTCTCAAATGAGAATCGTTATGATTATCACAACTGGTCGCGAGATCAGCCGATAACTGAAAGACCATTGGTTCGGACTCTCAGATTATCTCCTCATCAGGCTAATCACGGTTATTTGACCCGGCTCTTGCCGGGTCTTTTTTTGCCCATAAAAAACTGCGGCGATTTTCAGCGGGCAATGATCAACGGATGGCCGCGCTCCGGATGCGGCTGCACCAACACATCCAGCCCGAATACCGCCTTCAGCGGCTCAGGCCGCAACACCTGTGCCGGTGTGTCCAACGCATGGGGCCGGCCATCCTCCAGTAACAGGATGCGATCACAGTAGCGCGCCGCCAGGTTCAGGTCGTGAAGGATCACCAGCACCGCCGCGCCACGGTCGGCAAAGCGGCGGATCGCCTGCAAGGTGGTGTGCTGGTGCAGCGGGTCAAGCATTGACGTCGGCTCATCCAGCAACAAGGTCTGCCCCGCCTCACCCGGCCATAGCTGCGCCAACACCCGTGCGAGATGCACACGCTGCCGCTCGCCGCCCGACAACGCCAGATAGCTGCGCCCGCTCAAATGGCTAACGTCGGCAGCCTGCAAGGCAGCATTGATGATTTCATCGTCACGCACCCGGCCCGTCTGATGAGGCAAGCGCCCCATGCCCACCACCTCTTCGACGCGAAAGGCAAAGTCCAGGGTCGAGGTCTGCGGCAACACCGCCAGCCGCTGGGCACGCTGCGCTCCGCCCCAGTCCTTCAACTCACGCTGATCCAGCCACACACGGCCTTGGTCGGGCTGCAACTCGCCGCATAACGCACCGAGCAATGTACTTTTTCCCGCACCGTTGGGGCCCAATACGCCGAGCACTTCTCCTGGCAACAGGTCCAGGGTGATGTCCGCCAGCACAGTTTTGCGCCCACGGCAGATCTGCAGGTCTTCTACTCGCAGCATCAGGCGCGCCCTCGTAACAACAGGTAGAGGAAAAACGGCGCACCGATAAACGCGGTAACAATGCCGATCGGTAATTCCGCCGGCGCCAAGGCCAGGCGCGCCACCAGATCGGCAAACAACAGCAAACTCGCCCCCGCCAGCACCGAGGCTGGCAGCAGCACCCGATGATCCGGCCCCGCCAGCAGGCGTACCAGATGCGGCACCACCAGCCCGACAAAGCCGATCATCCCCGCAGCCGCCACGGCCGCGCCCACGCCCAGCGCGGTGCAGAACACCAGTTCGCGCTTGAGGCCTTCAACATCAATGCCCAAGTGACTGGCTTCCGACTCACCCAGCAGGAGTGCATTCAGCGCCTTGGCCCGGCGTGGCAGCCACAGTGCTACGCCGGCGCTGACCAGCAGCAGCGGCCATAAGCGCGAGTAGCTGGCGCCATTCAGGCTGCCCAGGTTCCAGAACGTCAGGGTGCGCAAGGTAGCGTCATCTGCCAGGTAGGTGAACAGGCCCACCGCCGAACTGGCGAGCGCCGTCAGGGCGATACCCGCCAGCAACATGGTCGCGACGTTGGTTTGACCGTTGCGCCGCCCCAGGCGATAGACCAGCGCCGTTACCCCCAAACCGCCGAGGAAGGCACACAACGACAGCAGATAAGGCCCGAGCGCATCCGGCAAACCGCCAAAAAACGAACCACCGACAATCGCAATCGCCGCGCCCAACGCCGCACCGCTGGAAACCCCGACCAACCCGGGATCAGCCAAGGGGTTGCGAAACAGCCCCTGCATTGCAACGCCGGAAAGCGCCAGAACCCCACCGACGGCCAATCCCAGCAACGTACGCGGCAGGCGAATCTGCCCGAGGATCAGCTCCGCCTGCTCCAGGCCTTGGGCCTCGATTGGCACACCCATCAAGCGTAAGGCTGCCCGCAGTGTGTCCATTAACGGCAGACTCACCGGCCCCAGGGCCAATGACAACCAGATCGCCAGTACACACAGCAGACTCAAGCCGATAAACAGGGTTCGCGGTTTAACCAGAGTGGTCATGGGGCGGTATTAGCCTGAGACGGATAGAACCCGGCAGACAGCTTCACCAGGCTTTGCGGCAAGCGTGGCCCAAGCCCACCCACCAGCAGCGTCGGGTCCAGTTCATAGACGCGTCCATTCTTGGCCGCTGGCGTCGAAGCCAGGATCGGGTTTTCCTTGAACAACGCGGCGCGGGCCGCATCCCCGGTCAAAGCGCGATCGGCAAACACCAGCACCTCAGGATTGAGCCCCGCCAGCGACTCTACGGAAAACGGCTTGTAACCATCGTGGGTCGCCAGGTTGTGGCCGCCGGCCTGCTGCAACATCCAGTCAGCCGCCGTGTCTTTGCCCGCAATCAGCGGTTTGCCGCCGGCATGTCCCAGCAGCAACAGCACTCCAGGCGCCTTTTGAGTGGCCTGGGCCTTGGCCACCCAGTTCTTTTGTTGGTCAAGTTGTTGCTGATAGTCACTGAACAGTTCTGCAGCCTTCGCTTCGTTACCCAGCAGCTTGCCCAAATGCTGAAGGTTGCCCTGCAGCGTCGGCAGATCCGGCTCGGCTGAAAACAGCTCCACTTTCACACCGGCATTGCGGATTTGCGCCAACACCGGTGGCGGCCCCATTTCCTCGGTGCCCACCAGGATTTGCGGGCGCAGGCTCAGAATGCCTTCCGCCGACAACTGACGCTGGTAACCAATGCTCGGCAACGCCTTGAGGGATTCCGGATGCTGGCTGGTGGTATCCACGCCCACCAGCTTTGACTCACCGCCCAGGGCCGTCACCCATTCCGACAACGCACCACCGGCGCTGACCCAGCGTTGTGGCAGTTCAGAGGCCTGGGCCCCAGCGTTGACCAGCAGTCCGACAACGAGCGCGATAGCACTGGCACTCAGGCGCATAAAAGGGTTTCCTTCCAAGGGGTGAGCCCGCTGAAACACTCGCAATGTGACAGATCAAGGCTGCCGGACATCGTACAGAGCGCCCAGTCAGCTTACGGGCGAAGCCGGCATTTGATAATTGTTTGCATTTGCACGTCAAGCACCGGGCTCTGCGGCAAAAACCAGGATAGCCTTGTAGCCCGCAAACGGCGGCACTTAAGGATCGATATGAAGTTTCTCTGCGCCTCCAGCGAACTCACACCCAACGCCAGCCTCGGTTTCGATATCGACGGCCGCAAGCTGTTTGCCGTGCGCCGCGAAGGCATTGCCTACTTCTATATCAACCGCTGCCCGCATCGCGGGGTGCCGCTGGAATGGCAGCCGCACCAGTTTCTCGACCCCAGCGCCAGCCTGATCCAGTGCGCCACCCATGGCGCGCTGTTCCTGATCGAAAGCGGTGAGTGCGTCGCCGGCCCTTGCGCCGGCCAGAGCCTGACAGCCCTGCCCGGACGCGAGGATGAACAAGGCCTGTGGGTGCAACTCTAATCGCCGAGCATTACTTCCAGGCGACGGTCGATGCAGATTTCCTCTGACGTCACTCGCACGCCATAGGCCAGCACCTCGACGCCCGCCGCCTTGGCCTCACGCAACGCTGCCGCGTAACCGGCATCAATTTCTTCGGCAGGACGCACCGCATCGATCCCCGAGAGGTTGACGCAGTACAACTGCACTGCCCGTACACCCTCACGCGCCAGATGCGCCAGCTCACGCAGATGCTTGGCACCGCGCTGGGTCACGGCATCGGGAAACGCCGCCGTCGAGGTCCCGTCAAACCCGAGGGTGACGCTTTTGACTTCGACATACGCCGCGCCCGCCGGGTAGTCCAGGCGGAAATCGATCCTGCTGTTTTCCTGGCCGTAGGCGACTTCGCGTTTCAAGGCAGTAAAGCCATTGAGCTCGGTGATAACCCCCGCGCGCAGCGCTTCTTCAACCAACTGATTGGCCCGCGCCGTGTTCACACACGCCAGGCGCCCTTGTGGGGTTTCGCTGATTTCCCAGGTGCCTGGCAGCTTGCGCTTGGGGTCATTGGAGCGGCTGAACCAGACCTGGCCACCTTCCACCATGCAGTTGAACATCGAGCCGGTGTTCGGGCAGTGAATGGTCAACAACTCGCCGGTAACGGTTTCGATATCGGCGAGAAAACGCTTGTAGCGGCGGATCAGCCGGCCTTCTTCAAGGGGAGGATTAAAGCGCATCAGCCTTGCCAACTCCGCAGGCCGCGGGCAATCCGTTCAACGGCTTGCTGTAGGCGATCAAGGTTTTGCGTGTAGGCAAAACGCACATGGTGACCGGCTTGATAACGGCCGAAATCCAGGCCCGGCGTGAACGCAACGTGCTCGGTTTCGAGGAAGTGCCGGCAGAACGCGAAGGCATCGCCGCCGAATGCGCTGATATCGGCATACAGGTAGAACGCGCCTTCCGGCTCCACGGCAATACCGAAACCCAACTCGCGCAGGGCTGGCAGCAGGAAGTCGCGACGCCGGCCAAACTCGGCCCGGCGATCTTCAAGAATGTTCAATGTTTGCGGGGTGAAGCAGGCCAGGGCCGCATGCTGGGCCATGCTCGGCGCGCTGATGTAGAGATTCTGCGCCAGTTTCTCCAGCTCACCCACCGCAGCAGGCGGCGCCACCAGCCAGCCCAGGCGCCAGCCGGTCATTCCGAAATACTTCGAAAAACTATTTAGAACGAAGGCTTCATCGTCAACTTCCAGCACGCTGGCGGCATCGGTGCCGTAGGTCAGGCCGTGGTAGATCTCATCCACCACCAAATGCCCATTGCGCGCCTTGATGGCGCTCGACAACCCCGCCAACTCGTCCCGCGTCAGGATGGTGCCGGTAGGGTTGGCAGGCGAAGCGACCAACGCGCCCACGCTGTCCTGATTCCAATGGCGCGCCACCAGGTCGGCGGTCAGTTGATAACGCACCTCGGGGCCCACCGGGACCAATTGGGCCGCGCCCTCCACCAGTCGCAGGAAGTGGCGGTTGCAGGGGTAGCCTGGGTCTGCCAGCAGCCAGTGCTTGCCAGGATCCACCAGCAGGCTGCTCGCCAGCAACAAGGCTCCCGAGCCGCCGGGAGTAATCAGAATTCGCTCGGGATCGATGCTCAACCCGTAGCGCTGCTGGTAGAAACCGCTGATGGCTTGCCGCAACTCCGGCAGCCCGCGGGCCGCGGTATAGCGGGTCTTGCCATTGGCCAGCGCCGCCTGCCCGGCCTTGATGATGGGCTCGGCGGTGGTGAAGTCCGGCTCGCCGATTTCCAGGTGAATCACGTCGTGACCGGCGGCCTGCAATTCATTGGCCCGCGCCAGCAACGCCATGACATGGAAAGGTTCGATAGCGCGGCTGCGCGCACTGTAGGGCTGAGCCATTAGCCTTCCTTAACTCTGAGGACAAACCCCGATTCTACCCAACCCGCCGCGCAAAACCTGCTCTATTGCCCCAAGACATGTAGCAAGCACGGCAAGCAACTACCTGCAAAACAGCTAAAATCAACATTCGAGACCGTACAAGCCCGCCCTGCTGGGGCCTGCGGCGGTTTGCAAGCCTCAGGAGACGGTGCCTCGACAACCGGGAGTGGCGCACCCCGAATCTATCTGGTAAGTTCGCCCGCTTGCAGCCGCAGGGCCGGCAGGTGTCGGTGATGTTGCAATCCTGCGCAATGGATTAGAAGAGTGAGAGGCGGTCCATTCATGCCCACCCAAGCAAAGCAACAGAGCATCAGCGGCTTCCAACCCTACGTCGAGGCGAAGGGTGAGGAATACATGGGCAAGCCCATGCGCGAACACTTCTCCAAGATCCTGAAGCAGTGGAAACAGGACTTGATGCAAGAGGTTGACCGTACCGTTGACCATATGAAGGACGAAGCGGCCAACTTCCCGGACCCGGCAGACCGTGCCAGCCAGGAAGAAGAGTTCGCCCTTGAACTGCGCGCCCGTGATCGCGAGCGCAAGCTGATCAAGAAGATCGACAAGACCCTGCAACTCATCGAAGACGAAGAGTACGGCTGGTGCGAGTCCTGCGGCGTCGAGATCGGTATTCGCCGCCTGGAAGCGCGTCCTACCGCCGACCTGTGCGTGGACTGCAAGACCTTGGCTGAAATCAAGGAAAAACAGGTCGGCAAGTAATCATTGCCGGGCTGAACAAATGGGGCGTGCGAACGCCCCATTTTTGTTTCTGGCGTTTGCTGGTTTTCCAGTAATATCCGGCCCATGACAGCCTCCTCCTATATCGGGCGTTTCGCCCCCACGCCCAGCGGACACCTGCACTTCGGTTCCCTGGTCGCCGCCCTCGCCTCCTACCTCGACGCCCGTGCCAACCAAGGCCGCTGGCTGATGCGCATGGAAGACCTCGACCCGCCACGGGAAGAGCCCGGCGCCCAGGCCGCAATCCTGAATGCCCTGGAACGCTATGGTTTTGAATGGGACGGGGAGTTGGTCCGACAAAGCGAGCGGCACGATGCCTACGCTGAAGTGCTCAACCGCCTGTTCAATCATGGCCTGGCCTACGCCTGCACCTGCTCGCGCAAGCAACTGGAGCCCTATAACGGGATTTATCCGGGACTGTGCCGCAATGCCGGGCATGACCAGCAAGATGCCGCCATCCGTCTGCGGGTGCCGGAGTTGGAGTACCACTTTACCGACCGTGTACAAGGCGAATTCCGACAGCATCTGGGTCGCGACGTAGGCGACTTCATCATCCGCCGTCGCGACGGCCTGTATGCCTACCAACTGGCGGTAGTCCTCGATGATGCCTGGCAAGGTGTGACCGACATCGTGCGTGGCGCCGACCTGCTCGACTCCACGCCGCGCCAACTGTATCTGCAAGAACTGCTGGGCCTGCGCCAACCGCGTTACCTGCATGTGCCGTTGATCATCCAGCCGGACGGTAACAAGCTGGGCAAATCCTACCGCTCACCGCCCTTGACCACTGACCAGGCCACGCCTTTGCTGTTAAGAGCACTGCGCGCCCTGGGCCAGCCGGCGGGCGACGAACTGCACCACGCCAGCCCACGGGAACTGCTGGATTGGGGCATTCAACACTGGGATGCCGCACAGATCCCGCGCACACTCACGCTGGCCGAAGCGCAATTGCGCTGAAGGCGCTTGCAGCTTGCGAGCCATCCGTTACCATCGCCGCAGTTTTTCAATCAGAGGCCAACATGTACATCTATCGATTGGTCCTGCTGCTGGTCGTCGGGATCTACCTGTTTTCTCCCGCCATCATGGATTGGTGGATCGACGCCACAGGCGCCTGGTACCGGCCCTATCTGCTTTGGCTGATTCTGATCGTCGTGACTTTCATCCTGCAGAGCCAAAAAGATGCCGATGAGCTTTAGCCTGACCGAGATGCTGCTGATCAGCGCCGCCTACCTGGCCGCGTTGTTCGGGGTAGCCTGGATCAGTGAACGCGGGATGATTCCGCGGGCGATCATTCGCCATCCGTTGACCTACACCTTGTCCTTGGGCGTGTACGCGAGTGCCTGGGCGTTTTATGGCACCGTGGGCCTGGCCTATCAGTACGGTTACGGCTTTCTTTCGAGTTATCTCGGGGTGTCCGGCGCGTTCTTGCTGGCGCCGGTGCTGTTGTATCCGATCCTGAAAATCACCCGCACCTATCAGTTGTCGTCCCTGGCCGACCTGTTTGCGTTCCGTTTTCGCAGTACCTGGGCCGGTGCACTGACCACGATTTTCATGCTGATCGGCGTGCTGCCGTTGCTGGCATTGCAGATCCAGGCCGTGGCCGACTCCATCAGCATCCTCACCCGCGAACCGGTGCAGCACCGCGTGGCATTGAGCTTCTGCGCGCTGATCACTCTGTTCACGATTTTCTTCGGCTCACGGCATATCGCCACCCGTGAGAAACATGAAGGACTGGTGTTTGCGATCGCGTTTGAATCGGTGATCAAGCTGATCGCCATCGGCGGTGTCGGTCTGTACGCGTTGTATGGCGTATTCGACGGCCCGCAACAGCTGGAACTGTGGCTGCTGCAAAACCAGACCGCCCTGGCCGCACTGCACACGCCGTTGCAGGAAGGCCCATGGCGCACGCTGCTTTTGGTGTTCTTCGCCTCGGCGATTGTGATGCCGCACATGTACCACATGACCTTCACCGAAAACCTCAACCCGCGCTCGCTGGTCAGCGCCAGCTGGGGCTTGCCGCTGTTCCTGCTGTTGATGAGCCTGGCGGTGCCGCTGATCCTGTGGGCCGGCCTGAAACTTGGCGCCACCACCAATCCCGAATACTTCACGCTGGGCGTGGGTATTGCCGCCAACAGCAAATCCCTCGCATTGCTGGCCTATGTCGGCGGATTATCGGCCTCCAGCGGGCTGATCATCGTCAGTACCCTGGCGCTGTCGGGGATGGCGCTGAATCACCTGGTGCTGCCGCTCTACCAGCCGCCGGCCGAAGGCAATATCTACCGCTGGCTGAAATGGACCCGCCGGGCCCTGATCGTCGCGATCATCATGGCCGGCTATGGCTTCTACCTGTTGCTGGGTGCAGAACAGGACCTGGCCAACCTGGGGATTGTCGCCTTCGTCGCCACCTTGCAGTTCCTGCCGGGCGTGCTGTCGGTGCTGTACTGGCCGACCGCCAACCGCCGAGGCTTTATCGCCGGTTTGCTCGCCGGGATCCTGGTATGGACCGTGACCATGCTGCTGCCGCTGGTGGGCAACCTGCAGGGCTTCTACATCCCGCTGCTGAACATGATCTACGTGCTGGATGACACCAGTTGGCACATGGCGGCAATTGCCTCGCTGGCGGCCAACGTGCTGATGTTCACCCTGATCTCGCTGTTCACCAACGCCAGCCCCGAAGAAACCAGCGCCGCCGAAGCCTGCGCAGTGGACAACGTCCGTCGCCCGCAACGCCGCGAACTGCACGCCGCCTCACCCCAGGAATTCGCCACGCAACTGGCCAAGCCGCTGGGCGCCAAGGCCGCACAAAAGGAGGTCGAGCAGGCCCTGCGCGATCTCTACCTGCCGTTCGACGAGCGCCGGCCTTATGCCCTGCGCCGCCTGCGGGACCGTATAGAAGCCAACCTTTCCGGCCTGATGGGCCCGAGCGTGTCCCAGGACATGGTCGAGACGTTCCTGCCTTACAAGGCCGGCGGCGAAAACTACGTGACCGAAGACATCCACTTCATCGAGAGCCGGCTGGAGGATTACCACTCCCGCCTCACCGGCCTTGCCGCCGAACTCGACGCCCTGCGCCGCTATCACCGCCAGACGTTGCAGGAACTGCCGATGGGCGTCTGCTCCCTGGCCAAGGATCAAGAGATCCTGATGTGGAACAAGGCCATGGAAGAGCTCACCGGCATCGCCGCCCAACGTGTGGTGGGCTCGCGCCTGAACACCATTGGCGACCCGTGGAAAGAATTGCTCCAGGGCTTCATCAACCTGCCCGACGAACACTTGCACAAACAGCACCTGGCGCTGGATGGCCAGACCCGCTGGCTCAACCTGCACAAGGCCGCCATCGACGAGCCACTGGCGCCCGGCAACAGCGGCCTGGTGCTGCTGGTGGAAGACCTGACCGAAACCCAGATGCTCGAAGACAAGCTGGTGCACTCCGAGCGCCTGGCCAGCATCGGGCGCCTGGCCGCGGGTGTGGCCCATGAAATCGGCAATCCGATCACCGGTATCGCCTGCCTCGCGCAAAACCTGCGGGAAGAGCGCGAAGAAGACGGCGAAATCATCGAAATCAGCGGGCAGATTCTCGAGCAGACCAAGCGTGTTTCGCGCATCGTGCAGTCGCTGATGAGCTTTGCCCACGCGGGCGCCCATCAGAATCACGACGAGGCGGTGTGCCTGGCCGAAGTGGCCCAGGATGCCATTGGGCTGCTGGCCTTGAACCGGCGCAATTTCGAAGTACAGTTCTTCAACCTGTGCGACCCGGAACACTGGGTCGACGGTGATTCACAACGCCTGGCCCAAGTGCTGATCAACCTGCTGTCCAACGCCCGCGACGCATCGCCGGCCGGCAGCGCAGTACGGGTCAAGAGCGAGGCTTTCGAGCACACGGTCGATCTGATCGTCGAGGACGAAGGCAGCGGCATTCCACAGAACATCATGGATCGATTGTTCGAACCCTTCTTCACCACCAAGGATCCGGGTGAAGGTACCGGTCTGGGCCTTGCACTGGTCTATTCCATCGTTGAAGAGCATTATGGACAAATCACCATCGACAGCCCGGCTGACACCGAAAGCCAACGCGGCACCCGTATTCGGGTGACCTTGCCGCGTCATGTCGAAGCGACGTCCGCTGTGAACTGAGACCGTCGAGAGAGTTGAATCAATGCCGCACATTTTGATCGTCGAAGACGAAACCATTATCCGCTCTGCCTTGCGTCGCCTGCTTGAACGTAATCAGTACCAGGTCAGCGAAGCCGGCTCGGTGCAGGAAGCCCAAGAGCGTTTCAGCATTCCCACGTTCGACCTGATCGTCAGTGACCTGCGTTTGCCAGGCGCCCCCGGCACCGAGCTGATCAAGCTCGGCCAAGGCACTCCGGTGCTGATCATGACCAGCTACGCCAGCCTGCGCTCGGCCGTGGACTCCATGAAGATGGGCGCGGTGGACTACATCGCCAAGCCCTTCGACCACGACGAAATGCTCCAGGCCGTAGCGCGCATCCTGCGTGACCGTCAATCGGCCAGCAGCGCACCGGCTGAACGCCCGGCAGCGGGCAAGGCCGCCAATGGTTCTGAAAAACCCGGTATTGACAACAGTAACGGCGAAATCGGCATCATCGGCTCCTGCCCACCCATGCAGGACCTGTACAGCAAGATCCGCAAAGTGGCGCCAACCGACTCCAATGTACTGATCCAGGGCGAGTCCGGTACCGGTAAAGAACTGGTGGCCCGTGCCCTGCACAACCTGTCCAAGCGCGCCAAGGCACCGATGATCTCGGTGAACTGCGCGGCGATTCCCGAATCCCTGATCGAATCCGAATTGTTCGGCCATGAAAAAGGCGCCTTTACCGGCGCCAGCGCTGGCCGTGCGGGTTTGGTTGAGGCCGCCGACGGCGGCACGCTGTTCCTCGACGAGATTGGCGAACTGCCGCTGGAAGCCCAGGCACGCTTGCTGCGGGTACTCCAGGAAGGCGAAATACGCCGCGTCGGTTCGGTACAGTCGCAGAAGGTCGACGTACGACTGATTGCGGCTACTCACCGTGACCTGAAGAGCCTGGCCAAGATTGGCCAGTTCCGTGAAGACCTTTATTACCGCCTGCACGTGATCGCTCTCAAACTGCCGGCCCTGCGTGAGCGCGGCGCTGACGTCAACGAAATCGCCACGGCCTTCCTGGCGCGCCAGAGTGCGCGCATCAACCGTACCGACCTGAAGTTTGCTGCCGATGCCGAGCAGGCGATTCGTCACTACTCCTGGCCGGGTAACGTGCGGGAGCTGGAAAACGCGGTAGAGCGTGCGGTGATTCTGTCGGAGAGCCCGGAAATTTCCGCCGAGCTGCTGGGGATCGATATCGAGCTCAGCGACCTGGATGATGATGACTTCATCGGTTTGCCACCACAGCAAGGTGGCGGCAGTAACAACAGCCACGAGCCGACGGAAGATTTGTCACTGGAAGATTACTTCCAGCATTTCGTGCTGGAGCACCAGGACCACATGACCGAGACCGAACTGGCGCGCAAACTGGGCGTCAGCCGTAAATGCCTGTGGGAACGGCGCCAGCGCTTGGGTATCCCGCGGCGCAAGACCGGGGTTGCCAGCGAAAGCTGAGTGGGTTGCCCCCACAGGTAACACCCTCAGATGTGAAAAAACTGTTACCGCTGATTTTTCACGTAACAAAAGCCGGGGCTTACGGTAACGAAGCCCCGGCTTTTTTTCGCCTTCAAAAAACCTGAAAACGCCCCGAACCCCTTATTTTGCTGGGCCTCGCAAAAGTTGGCACGCACCCTGCTATATGCTTAGTACAAAAACAATAACAAGCAAATGTACAAGACAATAAAAATAAGACGAATCGACTCACGCATAACAAAAACAACACGGCGGAGGCGCAGCTAACTGATTCTTTTGGAGAGGCGTTGCATTTGGGGCTTGCCCCGCAACCAGGCCGAGAACAACAAAAACTGCCCTAAGGCAGAGCCTGAACTGGTTGGATCGTAGATCAGCAACACAGCGACCAAAGCAATCCGTTTGCTCTTGGCTCCCGATTGGGAGTGTCATGAAGGTGAAGCTTCATGGCGAGGGCGATCAACAAAAACAAGAAGCCCGAAACCAATAATAAAAATAGAGCACGCAACTACTTCTGGGGGAGCTTCGGCTCCCCTTGTAGTTTCCGCGATTTGGCACCTGCCACCCTTCTTTTAAGCTTCTGGCTCAAGCCTTGCAGCTAGTTCCTACACCATCCCCTGACTAAATGCTAGAATCCCGGCCCATCATGCGGTCATTCTTCGTTATGGCCGAACATTCCTTCAAACAGTGCATCCCATGCTGAAGAAGTTGTTCCAGTCATTCCGTTCTCCCTTGCGTCGTACGCAACACAAACGCAGCACGCCTGAAGTGCTCAATAGCAGCCAGCATTCGCTGCAACGCGCCCAGTTCAGCCGTTATGCGGTGAACATCGTCGAACGTTTGCAGAACGCCGGCTACCAGGCCTACCTGGTTGGCGGTTGCGTGCGCGACATGTTGCTCAATATCACTCCCAAGGATTTCGACGTCGCCACCAGCGCCACGCCGGAACAAGTGCGTGCCGAATTCCGCAATGCGCGGATCATCGGCCGGCGCTTCAAGTTGGTGCACATCCACTTTGGTCGCGAGATCATCGAGGTCGCGACCTTCCGCGCCAACCATCCGCAAAACGATGAAGAAGAAGACACTAACCAGTCTTCCCGCAACGAAAGCGGGCGCATCCTGCGGGACAACGTCTACGGCACCCTGGAAGAAGACGCGCAGCGCCGCGACTTCACCATCAATGCCCTGTATTACGATCCGGTCAGTGAGCGCATCCTCGATTACGCCAATGGCGTACACGACATCCGCAACAACCTGCTGCGCCTGATCGGCGACCCGACGCAACGCTACCAGGAAGACCCGGTGCGCATGCTGCGGGCCGTGCGTTTCGCCGCCAAGCTGAACTTCGGCATCGAGAAGCACACGGCCGCGCCGATTCGCGACCTGGCGCCGATGCTGCGGGAAATTCCCTCGGCCCGGTTGTTCGAAGAGGTGCTCAAGCTGTTCCTCTCCGGCTATGCTGCCGACACCTTCGAAATGCTGGTAGACCTGCAGTTGTTCGACCCACTGTTCCCGGCCAGCGCCGAAGCACTGGAGTACAACCCGACCTACACCCACACGCTGATCAGCGAAGCCTTGATCAACACCGACCTGCGCATCAAGCAGAACAAACCGGTAACCCCGGCGTTCCTGTTTGCCGCCCTGTTGTGGCCAGCGCTTCCAAAACGCGTCATGCGCTTGCAAGACCGTGGCATGCCGGCAATTCCGGCCATGCAGGAAGCCGCTCACGAGCTGATCGCCGAGCAATGCCAGCGCATCGCCATCCCGAAACGCTTCACCATGCCGATCCGCGAGATCTGGGACATGCAGGAGCGCCTGCCACGCCGCAGCGGCAAACGCGCCGATCTGCTGCTGGACAACCCGCGCTTCCGTGCCGGCTATGACTTCCTGCTGCTGCGCGAAAGCGCCGGCGAACAGACCGACGGCCTGGGCGAATGGTGGACCGACTACCAGGACGCCAACGACAGCCAACGCCGCGAGATGATCAAAGAGCTCAGCAGCAAAGGCGAAGCCACCGGCGATGGCCCGAAAAAACGTCGCCGCAGCAGTGGCAGCAAGCGCAAACGCAGCGCTGGCGATTCATCGAGCGCGTCGGGCGAGTAAGCACGTGGAACGTATCTACGTCGGCATGGGCAGCAACCTGGCTGCCCCTGAACAACAATTGCGCGACGCCATCGAGGCCCTCGCGCAATTGCCGGACACTACGCTGGCGGGCGTCTCCGCCTTCTATCAAAGTGATTCCCTGCTCCCGGGCCAGCCGCGCTATACCAATGCGGTCGCGGCCCTGGACAGCGCCCTGGCACCACTGGAACTGCTCGATGCGCTGCAAGCCATCGAGAATGACCAGGGCCGCGAGCGTCTTGAGCGTTGGGGCCCGCGCACCCTGGACCTGGATATCCTGGTGTTTGGCGACCGGCTGATCGACGAGCCACGCCTGAAGGTGCCGCACTATCAAATGCACCTGCGGGCGTTCGTGCTTTACCCGCTGGCAGAACTGGCCCCGGCCAGCCTGCAAATGGCCGATGGCCGCCTGCTCGGCGACCTGCTGGATGCCTGCCCGTTTGTCGGCCTGGAACGCCTGGCGCCTGCTGAATCGCATCAGTAACAGCGGTAACACCACCGCCGTAACAATGCGGTAACACATCCAATTGACTTCCAGAGTCCTCCTCACGACTATAGGCGTCCCGCTGCCGCCTACCCGGCGCTAAAGGGCGCAATCCAGGCCTTATAAGCACTGATCCTTAAGAAAGTGCGCCTGTATAAACGAAGACTCACGCGCGTTACTCGCTGTTTCCAAGCGCCTGAATGAGGACCCTTTTCATGCCAAACGTTACCCTGAGCACCTTGCAGAGCCTCAAGCTCAAAGGTGAAAAGATCACCATGCTGACCTGCTACGACGCCACTTTTGCCCAGGCCAGCAGCCAGGCAGGAGTTGAAGTGTTGCTGGTGGGGGACTCCCTGGGCATGGTTCTACAAGGGAATGACAGCACCCTGCCCGTCACCAACGATGAAATCGCTTACCACACGGCCTGCGTCAAGCGCGGCAACGAAGGCGCCTTCATCATTGCCGACCTGCCCTTCATGGCCGATGCCACCATCGAACAGACGCTGACCAACAGTGCTCAACTGATGCGTGCCGGTGCACACATGATCAAGGTTGAAGGTGCCGCCTGGCTCGCCGAGTCGATTCGTTTGCTGGCTGAACGCGGCGTGCCGGTTTGCGCGCACATGGGCCTGACGCCACAGTCGGTGAATATCCTCGGCGGCTACAAGGTACAAGGCCGCGGCGAAGCCCAGGCGCGCCAGATGCGGGCCGATGCCATCGCCCTTGAACAGGCCGGTGCGTGCATGATTCTGCTCGAATGCGTGCCAAGCGAGCTGGCAGCGGAAATCACCCAGGCCGTTAAAGTACCGGTGATCGGTATCGGCGCCGGTTCTGCCACAGACGGCCAAGTATTGGTACTGCATGACATGCTGGGCCTGTCCCTTACCGGCCGCGTACCCAAGTTCGTGAAGAACTTCATGGCGGGCCAGGACAGTATCCAATCAGCCCTCGCCGCCTACGTCAGCGAAGTCAAAGCCGTCACCTTCCCGGGCGCCGAACACGGATTCTCCGCATGAACACCGTCAAGACCGTGCGCGAACTGCGCGCCGCCGTCACCCATGCCCGCAGCGCGGGCAAACGCATCGGCTTCGTGCCCACCATGGGCAACCTGCACAGCGGCCATGCCACGCTGGTCACCAAGGCTGCGCAACAAGCCGATTTCGTGGTGGCGAGCATTTTCGTCAACCCGCTGCAATTCGGCGCCGGCGAAGACCTGGACAAGTACCCGCGCACCCTGGCGGCCGACCAGGAGAAGCTCTTGCAAGCCGGTTGCAACCTGTTGTTCGCCCCGACCGTCGAGGAGATGTACCCCGACGGCATGGCCGGCCAGACTCGCGTCAGCGTGCCGCAACTGTCCGAAGGCCTGTGCGGCGCCAGCCGGCCCGGGCATTTTGAAGGCGTAGCCACGGTGGTCAGCAAGCTGTTCAACATGGTCCAGCCGGACCTGGCGATCTTTGGCCAGAAGGACTACCAGCAACTGGCGGTGATTCTCGCCATGGTCCATGACCTGAACATGCCGATCCAGATTATCGGCGAGCCGACCGTGCGCGCCGACGACGGCCTCGCGCTGTCGTCGCGCAATGGTTACCTCACCGACGAACAGCGCGCGATCGCACCGGTGCTGTACCGCAGCCTCAGCCAGATTGCCGCCGCCATTGAAGCGGGCGACCGCGACTTCGCCAAACTGCGCGCCGCACAGGTCCAGCAGATCGAAGCGGCAGGTTTTCGCATGGACTACCTGGAGGTTCGCCAGGGCCTGCACCTGCGTCCGGCCACCGCCGAAGACAAGGACCTGGTGATCCTGGTCGCCGCCTACCTGGGCGCCACCCGGCTGATCGACAACCTGCATCTGCACCTGAACTGACCCCGCCGCACACCCCGCCTGTTGCACTGCCTGATCGGCCGGTATAAAAAAGTACCGGCCACAGCGCAGACAAAGCCAAGACAGATCGACACGCTAGGTTTAATGTATTCGCCCTACGCTCTTCGTTGGCGTTGACCGGAGCCTGTCATCTTCACAAAGACAGGACATTCCCGGCTTTCAAGTGTCCTAAAAGCAGTCCCAGCAATAAAAAGGAAACCCGCAGCGATGGCGTACTACCGCACTCCTCATGACGTTACCGCTCTGCCCGCCTGGCAAGCGCTCAATCAACATCGCCAAGC
Organism: Pseudomonas sp. F9001; assembly: GCF_013385435.1. Taxonomy (NCBI): domain Bacteria; kingdom Pseudomonadati; phylum Pseudomonadota; class Gammaproteobacteria; order Pseudomonadales; family Pseudomonadaceae; genus Pseudomonas; species Pseudomonas sp. F9001. The sequence goes on along the minus strand of NZ_JACAPX010000002.1, from coordinate 108,768 downwards.
CATGCAGGATTTCAGCATGCGCGAAGCCTTTAATGCCGATCCCCAGCGCTTTACCCAGTTCACCTTGAGCAGCTGCGGACTTTTCCTCGATTACTCGAAAAACCTGATCACCAGCGAAACCCGCGACCTGCTGGTAGGCCTGGCCAAGGAAGTCGACCTTCAGGGCGCGATCAAGTCGCTGTTCAACGGCGAGCCGGTCAACTCTTCCGAAGGCCGCCCGGCGCTGCACACCGCACTGCGTCGCCCGGTGGGTGACAAGCTGTCGGTCAACGGCGTGAACATCATGCCGGACGTGCACAAGGTGCTGAACCAGATCACTGACCTGGTCGGCCGCATCCACGACGGCCTGTGGCGTGGCTACACCGAGAAGCCGATCACCGACGTGGTGAACATCGGTATCGGTGGCTCGTTCCTCGGCCCGGAGCTGGTGTCTGAAGCGCTGTTGTCCTACGCCCACAAAGGCGTGCGCTGCCATTACCTGGCGAACATCGACGGCAGCGAGTTCCACGAGCTGACCATGAAGCTGCGCGCCGAGACCACGCTGTTCATCGTCTCGTCAAAATCCTTCAACACCCTCGAAACCCTGAAAAACGCCCAGGCCGCCCGCGCCTGGTACCTGGCCCAGGGTGGCTCGGAAGCCGAGCTGTATCGCCACTTCATCGCCGTATCGAGCAACAACGCGGCGGCCGTGGCCTTCGGTATCCGCGAAGAGAACATTTTCCCGATGTGGGACTGGGTGGGCGGTCGTTACTCGCTGTGGTCGGCCATCGGCCTGCCCATCGCGCTGGCCATCGGCATGTCCAACTTCAAGGAACTGCTGTCCGGCGCCTACACCATGGACCAGCATTTCCAGACCGCTCCATTCGAGGCGAACATGCCGGTGCTGCTCGGCCTGCTGGGCGTGTGGTACGGCAACTTCTGGGGCGCGCAGAGCCACGCAATCCTGCCGTACGATCACTACCTGCGTAACATCACCAAGCACCTGCAACAGCTGGACATGGAATCCAACGGCAAGAGCGTGCGCCAGGACGGTACGCCGGTTTCCACCGACACCGGCCCGGTTATCTGGGGCGGCGTAGGCTGCAACGGCCAGCATGCTTACCACCAGCTGCTGCACCAGGGCACCCAACTGATCCCGGCCGACTTCATCGTGCCGATCGTCAGCTTCAACCCGGTTTCCGACCACCATCAGTGGCTGTACGCCAACTGCCTGTCCCAGAGCCAGGCCCTGATGCTCGGCAAGACCCGCGCCGAGGCTGAAGCCGAGCTGCGCGACAAGGGCATGGACGAAGCCGAAGTGCAGAAGCTGGCACCGCACAAGGTGATCCCGGGCAACCGTCCGAGCAACACCATTGTGGTTGAACGCATCAGCCCTCGCCGTCTTGGCGCACTGGTGGCGATGTATGAACACAAAGTGTTCGTGCAAAGCGTCATCTGGGGCATCAACGCGTTCGACCAGTGGGGCGTGGAGCTGGGCAAGGAGCTGGGCAAAGGCGTCTACAACCGCCTGACCGGCACCGAAGAACAGCCTGCGGACGATGCGTCCACCCAGGGGTTGATCAACTACTTCCGCGGCCGTCACCGCGGTTGATGGTATCAGCACTACAATGAGGGTCTGAACCTGCGGGAGCGGACCCTTGTAGGAGCTGGCTTGCCAGCGATGCAAACACCTCGGTGAAACTCAATACCGAGGTGATGCAATCGCTGGCAAGCCAGCTCCTACGAGGGTCGCAAAGCTCCCCTCTTGTCGCAAAAAACAAGAATAAGGATCCCTCATGTTCGATATCAGCACGTTCCCCACCGCCGATGCCGTCCGCCGGGCTGCGCAACTCAGTCAAGAGGACTACCAGCGCCTCTACCGCCAATCCGTCGAGCAACCCGATACGTTCTGGGCCGAACAGGCCAAGCGTTTTCTCGACTGGAGCACGCCCTGGCAGACCGTCCAGAAATCCGACATCAAGACCGGCTCCGCCCAATGGTTTGCCGGAGGCCAACTGAACGTCAGTTACAACTGCATCGACCGTCACCTCGCGCAACGCGCTGATCAGCCGGCCTTCATCTGGGAGGGCGATGATCCTGCGACGTCTTCCAAAATTACCTACCGCCAGCTCCACCAAAACGTCAGCCGCCTGGCCAACGTGCTGAAAAGCCGTGGCGTGAAGAAAGGCGACCGGGTGTGCATCTACATGCCGATGATTCCCGAGGCGGCCTACGCGATGCTGGCCTGTACGCGGATCGGTGCGGTGCATTCGGTGGTGTTTGGCGGATTCTCGCCGGACGCCTTGCGCGACCGCATTCTCGACGCCGATTGCCGCACGGTGATCACCGCCGATGAAGGCGTGCGCGGCGGCAAGCCGGTGGCGCTGAAACAGAATGTCGACAAGGCCCTGGCCAGTTGCCCGGGTGTCAGCACGGTACTGGTGGTGCAACGCACTGGCGCGGCAGTCAATTGGACTGAAGGGCGCGACCTCAAGTATCAACAGGCCCTGGATGCAGCCAGCGACGACTGCCCGCCCGAGCCGATGGATGCGGAAGACCCGCTGTTTATCCTCTACACCTCCGGCAGCACCGGCAAACCCAAAGGTGTGTTGCACACCACCGGCGGTTACCTGCTGCAGGCTGCGATGACCTTCAAGTACGTGCTCGATTACCGCGAAGGCGAAGTGTTCTGGTGCACCGCCGATGTCGGCTGGGTCACCGGCCACAGCTATATCGTGTACGGGCCACTGGCCAATGGTGCGACCTCGCTGATGTTCGAAGGCGTGCCGAGCTACCCGGACAGCTCGCGGTTCTGGCAGGTGATCGACAAACACAAGGTCAACATCTTCTACACCGCGCCGACCGCGTTACGCGCGCTGATGCGGGAAGGCCACGGGCCACTGGAAAACACTTCCCGCGCCAGCCTGCGCCTGCTGGGCAGTGTCGGCGAGCCAATCAACCCGGAGGCCTGGGACTGGTACTTCAACGCGGTCGGCGAACAACGCTGCCCGATTGTCGACACCTGGTGGCAGACCGAAACGGGCGGCATCATGCTCAGCCCGCTGGTCAGCGCCCAGCGGATCAAGCCCGGCTGCGCCACCCAGCCGATGTTCGGCGTGGTGCCGGTGCTGCTCGATGAGCAAGGCAAGGAAATCAGTGGCGCCGGCAGCGGCGTGCTGGCGATCAAATCCAGCTGGCCAGGGCAAATCCGCAGCGTGTACGGCGACCCTCAGCGGATGATCGACACCTATTTCAAACCCTACCCCGGCTACTACTTTACCGGCGACGGCGCGCGGCGCGACGAGGACGGTGACTACTGGATCACCGGCCGCATCGACGACGTGATCAACGTTTCCGGGCACCGCATCGGCACCGCCGAAGTCGAAAGCGCCCTGGTGCTGCATGATCAGGTCGCAGAAGCCGCGGTGGTCGGTTATCCACACGACGTAAAAGGCCAGGGCATCTATGCCTTCGTCACGCCCATGAATGGCGTCGAGCCCGACGACGCGCTGAAAAAACACCTGCTGGACCTGGTCAGCAAGGAAATCGGCAGCTTCGCCAAGCCCGAGCTGATTCAATGGGCACCGGCCTTGCCGAAAACCCGCTCAGGCAAGATCATGCGGCGGATCCTGCGCAAGATTGCCTGCAACGAGCTGGACAGTTTGGGAGATACATCCACACTGGCCGACCCGAGCGTGGTGGACGGCCTGATCGACAAGCGCCTCAACCGCTAGGAACCCATGGAATTCATTCGCAGCCGCATCGAAAACCAGCTGATGAGCCTGACCGGCTTGTCGCTGGGCCAACTCGACCTGGAGAACCCCAAGGGCGATCCGGGTCTCTTTGGGCCGAACTCGGTGAGCTGGAAGGTCCATGGCGACTTCAGCAGCATGTTGATCGGCGGCATCAGCGCGTTGATGTTGCAGGCATTGCACCCGCTGGCGTTGGCCGGCGTGTGGGACCACTCGAACTTTCGGCAGGACATGCTGGGGCGGTTACGACGCACCTCGCAGTTCATTTCCGGCACCACGTTTGGTTCGCGGCGTGACGCCGAATGGCTGATCGAGAAAGTGCGCACCATCCACCTGCAAGTGGTCGGCCATGCACCGGACGGCCGACCGTATGCCGCCAGTGATCCCGAGTTGCTGACCTGGGTGCATGTGGCGGAGGTCAGCAACTTTCTCGCGGCCCACCTGCGTTATCGCAACCCGGATTTATCTGCGAGGGATCAAGACCGGTACTACAGCGAAATCGCCCTGGTGGCCGAGCAATTGGGCGCGCGCCATGTGCCGCGTTCGCGCCAGGAAATTTCCGATTACCTTGAGCGTATTCGTCCGCAACTGCTGTGTGACCAGCGCAGCCACGAAGTCCTGCGCCTGCTGCTCAATGCGCCGTCTCCGAGCACCCTGGCCAAGCCGTTTGGCTCGCTGATGATGCAGGCCGGTATCGACCTGCTGCCGGACTGGGCCAGCGACATGCTCGGGCAGAAGCAAAGCCCGATCCAGCGCCAGATGATTCGTGCCGGGGTCAGGCGCAGCGCGCCGTTGTTGCGCTGGGCCATGCGCAATGGTTCGGTGCAGCGGGCCCACAGGCGAATGGGCCTGCTGGAGCCATAACTGTTAAACTCCCGCGCCCCAATTACTCTGCAAGGCGCGCACTATGTCTTCCTTGAATCAGGCGCTGCGCGCCGCCCTCGATCATCGCCAGGACCTGCTCGCCGAGTTGCATGCACAAGGTACCGATTGCTATCGCCTGTTCCACGGCAGCCAGGAAGGCGCCGGCGGCCTGACGATCGACCGCTACGGCCCGCAACTGCTGGTGCAGAGTTTTCACCAGTCGCTGGAAAGCGACGACCTGTTGCACCTGCATCAAGCAATCAACCAGCACCTGGGGCTTGAACTGCTGCTGGTCTACAACGACCGCTCCCGGGGCAACTCGCGCATCGACCGTGAAGACACGGTGTACCGTGCCGAGCCCGCAGCCCTGGAAGACCTGGTCGGCCACGAATGGGGCCTCAATTACCGCGTGCGCGGCCGCCATGCCGGGCAAGACCCGCTGTTGTTCCTGGACCTGCGCAACACCCGTGGCTGGGTCAAGGCACACAGCGCCGGAAAAAGCGTGCTGAACCTGTTTGCCTACACCTGCGGCGTAGGCCTGAGTGCTGCTGCCGGTGGCGCTCGTGAGGTGTGCAACCTGGACTTTGCCGAGGGCAACCTGGCGGTCGGTCGCGAAAACGGTCAACTCAACCCGCAATTGCCGACGATGGAATTCATCCAGTCCGACTACTTCCCGGCAATCCGCCAGCTGGCCGGCCTGCCCATCAGCCAGCGTCGGGGGCAGAAGCTGCCGAGTTACCCGCGCCTGGAGCAGCGTCAATACGATCTGGTACTGCTCGACCCACCCGCCTGGGCCAAGAGCGCCTTCGGTACCGTCGACCTGCTGCGCGACTACCAGAGCCTGCTCAAGCCGGCGCTGCTGGCCACGGCCGAAAACGGCGTGCTGATCTGCTGCAACAACCTGGCGAAAGTCGGCATGGACGACTGGCGTGACCAGGTCCTGCGCTGTGCGGAAAAGGCCGGGCGCCCGGTGCGCGACTGGCAGGTCATGACACCCGGCGCAGACTTCCCGTCCCACGACCAGCAACCACCGCTGAAGACCCTGATCCTGCAACTGTAGGACTTGTCCCAAAAGGGTCAGGGCGCAGTAATAAAGGCCCGGCTCTTCGGAACCGTAAACCCGTGCCATACTCCAAGGCACTCTTGATTGACATAGATGGCGTCACATATGCCCAAAGGATTGATTCGCGCCGCTGGCGCCTTGCTGACCGCCCTTGCCCTGTACAGCTTGCTGGGCTTCCTGATTCTCCCCGGCATTGCCCTTCGCGTGGCCAACCAACAGTTGGCCAACTACGCCACGGTGCCGGCGCGTGTCGAGCGTATCGAGCTCAACCCGTTCAGCCTCGAACTGACCGTGTGGGGCCTGAATATCGGTGAGCCGGGCAAGGAGCAAGTGGCCTTTGAACGCCTCTATGCCAACCTGCAGATCGACAGCCTGTGGACCCGCGCCCTGCACCTGGCCGACGTACAACTCGACAAGCCCAAGACCGAGCTGCTGTTCGACAAATCCGGCCAGCTCAACCTGGCGCAGCTGTTCAAATTGCCAGCCAGCGAGCCAACGCCCACCGATCCCAACGCCAAGCCGTTTCCGCTGCGCATCGATAACATCAAGCTGGCAGCCGGCTATGTGCACTTCCAGGATTTGCGCCCCAGCGAACCGATCGAGTTTCTCTACGACAAGCTGGATTTCGAGCTGAAAAACCTCAGCACGCTGCCCGAAGACAACGCTGATATGACGCTGGTTGCCGCAGGCCCCGAAGGTGGGCAGATCGACTGGACCGGTAACTTCAGCCTCATCCCGATTGCCTCCGAGGGCAAACTCAAGGTTACCGACGGCAAGATGAAAGTCTGGTGGCCGTATGTGCGTGATGCGGTGCCGCTGGTTCTGGAAGACGGCATCCTCAACTTCAGCACCGACTACAAGCTGAGCCTGGCCAAGGAAACCGAGCTGAACCTGACCAACGTTGCCCTGAGTGTCGCGCCGTTTGCGATCAAGGCACCGGATGGCCGGCCGCTCGCGCGCCTGCAGAAGCTGGACGTCAGCGAAACCACCGTGGACCTGGCCAAGCAGCAAGTGATCGTCGGCAAGATCCGCAGTAATAAACTCGAAACCTGGGCCGCCCTTGAAGCCGACGGCCAGCTGGACTGGCAGAAGCTGTTTGCCAGCCAACCGAGCAAACCTGCAACTGCACCCGCAGCCGAGCCAGCCACCGCACCCGCTACCGCCGACTCGCCAAAACCTGCACCGGCAGCGCCGAGCAAGCCTTGGCAAGTGCTGCTCAAGGACGTGCAACTGCGCGACTATCAAGTGCATCTGGCTGACCGCTCGGCCAAACCGGCAGTCGCCCTGGAAGTCGGGCCGCTGAACCTTGACCTGCAGGGTTTCGACAGCCTTAACCAGAGCCCGTTTACCCTCAAGCTCGATACCGGCGTAGGCAAACAAGGCAAGCTCGAGGCGACCGGCCAGGTCAACCTGAGCCCGGTCAGCGCCAAGCTGAAAGTGGACACCAAAGACATCGACCTGCGCGTCGCCCAGTCGTATATCAGCCCGTTTATCCGCCTGGAACTGCGTAGCGGCATGCTCGGCAGCAACCTCGACGTGAACCTGAAAAGCACCGCCCCCCTGGCATTCCAGGTGACCGGCCGGGCCCAGGTCGACCAGTTGCACACCCTGGACACCATGAAGACCCGCGACTTCCTCAAGTGGCAGCGCCTGGTGCTGGAAGGCGTGAATTATCAACATGGCGACAGCCTGTCGATCGACAAGGTCAACCTGTTGCAACCCTATGCGCGCTTCATGATCAACGATGACCGCACCACCAACATCGATGACCTGCTGATCCCGCAGCCGGCCAACAGCCCCGGCAAGTCTGCGGCGAAACCTGCGGCCAGCAAAGAGAAGCCCCTTGGCATTCATATTGGTCAAATTGCGATCAACGACGGCTCGGCCAACTTCGCCGACTTCAGCCTGACCCCGAACTTCGCCACGGCCATCCAGCAGCTCAACGGCCAGATCGGCACCATTGACAGTCGCCAGGCCAAACCGGCGAGCGTCGACGTCAAGGGCAAGGTTGACCGTTATGCACCGGTCACCATCAAGGGCAGCGTAAACCCGTTTGACCCGATGGCCGCACTGGATATCGCCACCAGCTTCAAACGCGTCGAACTGACCACCCTGACGCCATACTCGGGCAAGTTTGCCGGGTTCCGCATCCGCAAGGGTCGGCTCAACCTGGACCTGCATTACGTCATTACCAAGGGCCAGTTGAAGGCCGAAAACAAGGTGGTGGTCGAGCAACTGCAACTGGGTGAGAAGGTCGACAGCGCCGACGCCGTGGACCTGCCGATTCGCCTGGCGATAGCCCTGCTCAAGGACTCCGACGGCAAGATCTCGATCGAACTGCCGGTGACCGGCGACTTGAACAACCCGCAGTTCAGCGTCATGCCGATTGTCTGGCAGACCCTGCGCAACCTGGTAGTACGTGCGGCCACGGCACCATTCAAGTTCATTGGCGGCCTGATCAGCGGTGGTGGTGCCCAAGACCTTGGCAACGTGTCGTTTGCGGCAGGCTCGAGCGAGCTGAGCAAGGATTCCCAGTCGGCCCTCGACAGCCTGGCCAAAGCCCTCAAGGAGCGCCCTGCGCTGCGCCTGGAGATCGAAGGCACCGCCGCTGCCAGCAGTGACGGCCCGCTTTTGGCCGCACAACGGCTGGAACGCGAATACCAGTACAACTACTACAAGATCCTCCAGCGCCGTGGCGACAAGGTGCCGGCCCAGGCGTCGCTGCTTGAAGTACCGGAAAAGGAAAAGGCGCCGCTGCTGGAAGGCATCTACCGCACCCGCCTGAAACAACAGCCTCCGGCCGAATGGAAAGACCTGAGCAATGACGAGCGCACCGCCAAGCTGCGGGACGGTGTGATCAAGTTCTGGAGTGGCAGTGACGTGTTGCTGCGCCAACTGGGCCAGGACCGCGCCAGCGCGATCAAGGACTACCTGGTAGACAAGGCGCAGCTGGAAGATGAGCGGGTTTACTTTATCGATGCAAACCTTGGGGAAGCGGAGAAAGATGGTCGGGTGGTAACACCGATGCATCTGGATGCCGAATAAACCGGCACCCGCTGAGCACCTGTGGCGAGGGGGCTTGTCCCCCGTTGGGCTGCGTAGCGGCGCCAATGAGAGCGTCGCGGTCATTCAGGCGGATCACCGTCGTCATACCAAGGGGCCGCTACGCAGCCCAACGGGGGCAAGCCCCCTCGTCACAAGAGCCTCGCTGACCTCCCCACTTTTCTACCCACAATAGAACAGGCCCCGACACAAGTGCCGGGGCCTGTAATGACCACATCCGTGTGGTCGGTCGCATGAACCTGTGAGGTGCATTGAGCGGATATCTAACTCGCTCGTGGCCGCCTCCGCCTAGCTCAGGCGATTCGTTAAGCGTTACTCTGCTTTCAGGCCGTCGGCCGATACAGCTTTAACGCCTTTGATTTTCTTGGTGATGTTCACCGCGGTAGTTTTCTGCGCTTCAGTCACTGCGACGGTCGACGACAGGGAAACTACGCCTTTGTTGGTTTCGACTTTGATGTCGGTGCCAGGAATACCTTTCTCGGTTACCAGGTCAGCTTTCACTTTGGTGGTGATCCAAGTGTCCGAGGTGGACTCTTTGGCACCAGCAGCTGCGCTTTTGGTTTTGTCGACGTTATCAGCCTTGGTAGCGCCGCCAGCCATCAGGCCGTCAGCCGAAACTGCGGTTACGCCTTTGATTTTCTTGGTGATCGCTACAGCAGTAGCTTTCTGAGCGTCGGAGATAGCAACTGTCGAGGACAGGGAAACCACACCTTTGTTGGTCTCAACCTTAATGTCCGAACCAGGAATACCTTTCTCGGTCAGCAGGTCAGCTTTGACTTTGGTGGTGATCCAGGTATCCGAAGTGGACTCTTTAGCCTTGGTGACTTCACCGGCCGCCAGCGTCATAGGGGCTTGGGAAGTCTGAGCAAAGGCTACGTTAGCACCCATGGCCAGGGTCAGAGCGGTAGCAGTAGCGAGAGCGAACTTCTTCATACGAGTAACTCCTGTTTTATTAAAAGTCTGCAGTACGTAAACCTTGATGCTGCAGCGTTAACAGGGATATTGCAGACAGTGTGCCAACTCGATGCGACCAATTAAATCCTTATAAAACAACATGTTATGAAAACAGGTGATTTTCGGAATCGTGCAACTTGCATGAAGACGAACGTGCCTGCATGCAAGTTGCGGCTTTTGGGGTATGGCTAAACGCCTGATTTCGCGACACTTTCCCGCAGGCATAAAAAAAGGACTCCGAAGAGTCCTTTTTCAGCTTGCAGCGACGGGGTGATTAAACGCCCGAAGCCTTGGCTGCTGCTACGTCCTTGATGGACAGCTTGATACGGCCGCGGTTGTCCACGTCCAGTACCAGCACTTCCACTTCCTGGCCTTCTTTCAGGATGTCGGTCACTTTCTCAACGCGAGCATCGCTCAGCATGGAGATGTGAACCAGACCGTCCTTGCCCGGCAGGATGTTGACGAATGCGCCGAAGTCGACGATGCGCTCAACCTTACCGACGTAGATCTTGCCGATCTCGGCTTCAGCAGTGATACCCAGGACACGCTGACGTGCCGCTTCAGCCGCTTCCTTGGTTTCGCCGAAGATCTTGATCGAGCCGTCGTCTTCGATGTCGATCGAAGCCTTGGTCTCTTCACAGATCGCACGAATGGTCGCGCCGCCTTTACCGATAACATCACGGATTTTGTCGGTGTCGATTTTCATCGCGATCATGGTCGGAGCATTTTCCGACAGTTCGGTACGGGACTGGCCAATGATCTGGTTCATCTGACCGAGGATGTTCAGGCGCGCTTCCAGGGCTTGGCCCAGAGCGATTTCCATGATTTCTTCGGTGATGCCCTTGATCTTGATGTCCATCTGCAGCGCGGTAACACCTTTGGCGGTACCGGCTACTTTGAAGTCCATGTCGCCCAGGTGGTCTTCGTCGCCCAGGATGTCGGTCAGGATGGCGAACTTCTCGCCTTCTTTAACCAGGCCCATGGCGATACCGGCAACCGGTGCCTTCATCGGAACGCCGGCATCCATCAGAGCCAGGGAAGCGCCGCAGACCGAAGCCATGGAGCTGGAACCGTTGGACTCGGTGATTTCCGACACAACACGAATGGTGTACGGGAACACGTCGGCGGCAGGCAACATGGCTGCAATCGAACGACGGGCCAGACGGCCGTGACCGATTTCGCGACGACCAGCACCACCCATGCGACCACACTCACCTACCGAGAACGGAGGGAAGTTGTAGTGCAGCATGAACGGGTCTTTTTTCTCGCCTTCCAGGGTGTCCAGCAGCTGTGCGTCACGGGCAGTACCCAGTGTTGCAACAACCAGGGCCTGGGTTTCACCACGGGTGAACAGGGCCGAACCGTGGGTTTTTGGCAGAACGCCGACTTCGATGTTCAGCGGACGTACGGTGCGGGTGTCGCGGCCGTCGATACGTGGCTTGCCGTTAACGATGTTTTCGCGAACGGTGCGGTATTCGATTTCGCCGAAGGCTGCTTTGACTTCGCTGGAAGAAGGCTGGCCTTCTTCACCGGACAGCTTGGCAACAACCTGGTCCTTCAGTTCACCCAGGCGAGCGTAACGGTCGGCCTTGATGGTGATGGTGTAGGCGTCGGAGATAGCGGTGCCGAACTCGGAGCGGATAGCGCCCAGCAGTGCGGTAGCTTCTGGCTGAGGAGCCCAGGTCCAGGTTGGCTTGGCAGCTTCAGCGGCCAGTTCCTTGACAGCGTTGATCACAACCTGGAACTCGTCGTGAGCAAACAGTACAGCGCCCAGCATCTGGTCTTCGGTCAGCTCTTTGGCTTCCGATTCAACCATCAACACGGCTTCCGAAGTACCGGCAACGACCATGTCCAGGCTTGAAGCTTTCTGCTGTTCGTAAGTCGGGTTCAGCAGGTAGCCGGTGCTTTCGTGGAATGCAACACGGGCAGCGCCGATCGGGCCATCGAAAGGAATACCGGAGATGGCCAGGGCCGCCGAGGTACCGATCATCGCAGCGATGTCCGGATCGGTCTTCTTGCTGGTGGAAACGACGGTGCAGACAACCTGCACTTCGTTCATGAAGCCTTCTGGGAACAGCGGACGGATCGGACGGTCGATCAGTCGGGAAGTCAGGGTTTCTTTCTCGGAAGGACGGCCTTCACGCTTGAAGAAACCACCAGGGATCTTACCTGCAGCGTAAGTCTTTTCCTGGTAGTGAACGGAAAGAGGGAAGAAGCCTTTGCTTGGGTCAGCGGTCTTGGCGCCTACAACGGTCACCAATACGGTGACGTCGTCGTCAACGGTAACCAGCACTGCACCGGAGGCTTGACGGGCGATACGGCCTGTCTCGAGGGTAACGGTCGACTGACCGAACTGGAATTTTTTGATAACCGGGTTCACGGTGTCCTACCTTCTTTGTGGCTCTTGGGGAACTTGTCTTCTTGCGAAATTCTTGGGCAATGTCGGGAATCGGCCCAACGCCTGTCCAGGGTAAAACGTGTATCCAGATAAAACTTGAGGCTGGAAGCCTGCCATGGGCCAGCGGGAAACCCACTGACACACGACAGCCAACCAACCTCTAGCGCAATCGCTTATTAGCGACGCAGACCCAGGCGACCGATCAGAGTCTGATAACGACCCAGATCCTTGCCTTTCAGGTAGTCCAGCAGCTTACGGCGCTGGTTTACCATGCGGATCAGACCACGACGGGAGTGGTGATCTTTACCGTTGGCCTTGAAGTGACCTTGCAGCTTGTTGATGTTGTGGGTCAGCAGTGCAACTTGCACTTCTGGCGAACCAGTGTCACCAACAGCTTGCTGATAGTCAGCAACGATTTGTGCTTTTTCTTGAACGTCGAGAGCCATGAGGCAATCCTTTTTTCAGGAAACCACCCAAAGGGCAGTTTCAACAGGCCAGGGACAAATCCCTGTATCTAAAAATGAGTAGTGACCATGCCTGCTAACAGCCACCCTCGTTCCAGTTTGAGTAAAAGCTACTGCGCTTTTACCACAAACTGGTTTCGGTCATTCTGACCGAATCAGTCGACGCGGCGCGATGCGCCCGTCTTCGCTCACTTCACCGATACCGATAAAGCGACCGTTGTGATCTTGTACCCGCACCATGCCGAACTTCGGGGCATCCGGTGCACGTACCGGCTGGCCGTTAAGCCAGTAGAACGCGCTGTGCTCCGAGAAGTGCAGCAATGGCCAATCCAGTAAACCGCTGTCCGATGGCATCAGGAAGCGATCAACCGCTTCGTTGCCGCCTTCGGCATGCACTGCTTCCAGCTCTTCCAGCGTGACCGTCTGGGCCAGGGTGAAAGGGCCTGCCTGGGTGCGTCGCAGTTCTGCAACGTATGCGCCACAGCCTAGTTGCTCACCGATATCTTCCACGAGGGTGCGGATATAGGTGCCTTTGCTGCAGTCCACCGCCAACCGGGCGGTGTCGCCTTCAGCGGCGAGCAATTCCAAGCGCGCAATAGTAACAGAACGCGGTTCGCGCTCCACCACTTCCCCTGCACGTGCCAGCTTGTATAGAGGCTGGCCATCACGCTTGAGAGCCGAGTACATCGGCGGTATCTGACTGATTTGCCCACGAAAAGCAGGTAAGGCAGCTTCGATATCAGCACGACCAACGGTCACCTCGCGAACCTGCAAAACATCACCTTCGGCGTCTGCCGTGGTGGTGGTCTTGCCCAGTTGCATCAGGGTCTCGTAGCCCTTGTCGGAATCGAGCAGGTATTGCGAAAACTTGGTGGCCTCGCCGAAGCACAACGGCAACACGCCGGTGGCCAAGGGGTCGAGGCTGCCGGTGTGCCCTGCCTTCTCGGCATTGAGCAGCCAGCGAACCTTCTGCAACGCCGCATTGGAGGTAAAACCAATGGGTTTGTCGAGCAGAATGATGCCGCTGACATTACGACGGATGCGTTTGACCTGAGCCACCGATTACTCCTTGGCGTCTTCAGGCGTGGCGGATTCCGGGTGCTGATTGTCTTCAGCCACGGCCCGCTCGATCAGTGCCGACAGGTGCGCGCCACGCACGACACTTTCGTCGTAGTGGAAGTGCAACTGAGGAACGCTGCGCAGCTTCATTTCACGGGCCAACTGCATACGCAGGAAACCTGCGGCGGAGTTGAGCACCTTGATGCTTTGCGCGATTTCTTCGCTGTTGTCCTGGCCCATCACGGTGATGAAGATCTTGGCGTGACCAACGTCACGGCTGACTTCAACGGCGGTGATGGTGACCAGGCCAACACGTGGGTCTTTTACTTCACGACGGATCAGCTGTGCCAGCTCACGCTGCATCTGATCGCCGATACGTTGGGTACGGCTGTATTCTTTTGCCATGTCTTGTTACCTGTTGCTGCCACACGGTGAAACCCGTGGGGTCTGAAAGCGGCAAACGCCCGGCCTGACAAAAGCCAGACCGGGCGTTGCGTTTAGAGTCCGGACACAGCGCCAGGCATTTGCATGCCCGGGCGCTGCGTGGCCCTTGAAGTACGCGAGTTAGAGGCTGCGAGCAACCTGGACCTTCTCGTAGACTTCGATCTTGTCACCCGCTTTGACGTCGTTGTAGCTCTTGACGCCAATACCGCATTCCATGCCGGCACGTACTTCGGAAGCGTCATCCTTGAAGCGGCGCAGGGATTCCAGCTCGCCTTCGAAGATAACGATGTCTTCACGCAGTACACGGATTGGACGGTTACGGTGCACAACACCTTCGATAACCATGCAACCGGCGATCGCGCCGAATTTCGGCGAGCGGAACACATCACGCACCTCGGCCACACCCAGGATGTTCTCCCGGACGTCGCTGCCAAGCATGCCGGTGAGGGCTTTCTTGACGTCTTCGATGATGTCGTAGATGACGTTGTAGTAACGCATGTCCAGGCCTTCCTGCTCGACGATCTTCCGTGCGCCAGCATCGGCACGCACGTTGAAGCCGAACAGTACAGCGTTGGAGGCCAGCGCCAGGTTGGCATCGGATTCGGTGATACCACCGACACCGCCACCGACCACACGCACTTGCACTTCGTCGTTACCCAGGCCATTCAAGGCGCCGTTCAACGCTTCGAGGGAACCACGAACGTCAGATTTGAGGACGATGTTAAGCGTCTTCTTCTCTGCCTGGCCCATGTTCTCGAAGATGTTTTCCAGCTTGCCGGCGTGAGCACGGGCCAGCTTGACTTCGCGGAACTTGCCTTGACGGAACAGAGCCACTTCACGGGCTTTCTTCTCGTCCGACAGCACGCTCATCTCGTCGCCAGCGTCCGGGGTACCGTCCAGGCCGAGGATCTCGACAGGGATGGAAGGACCGGCTTCCTTGATTGGCTTGCCGTTCTCGTCGAGCATGGCACGTACACGGCCATAGTTCGAACCGACCAGAACCATGTCGCCTTGGCGCAGGGTACCGTCTTGAACCAGAACGGTTGCAACCGGGCCACGACCCTTGTCGAGACGCGATTCAACCACAACACCACGACCCGGGGCCGATGGAGTTGCTTTCAGTTCAAGAACTTCGGCTTGCAGCAGGACAGCTTCAAGCAGTTCGTCTACACCGGTACCGACTTTTGCCGAAACCGAAACGAATGGCGTATCACCGCCCCACTCTTCGGAAGTCACGCCGTGAACCGACAGTTCGCTACGGATGCGATCGAGATCGGCGCCCGGCTTGTCGATTTTGTTCACTGCAACAACCAGAGGAACACCAGCGGCTTTAGCGTGCTGGACAGCTTCAATGGTCTGCGGCATTACGCCGTCGTCCGCTGCAACTACCAGGATCACGATGTCAGTCGCCTTGGCACCACGGGCACGCATGGCGGTAAACGCGGCGTGACCAGGGGTGTCGAGGAAGGTGACCATGCCGCGCTCGGTTTCAACGTGGTATGCACCGATGTGCTGGGTGATGCCGCCGGCTTCGCCTGCAGCTACCTTGGCACGACGGATATAGTCGAGCAGCGAGGTCTTACCATGGTCAACGTGGCCCATTACGGTCACGACTGGCGCACGGGAGAACGTCTCGCCTTCAAACTTCAGGGACTCGGCCAGGGAATCTTCCAGGGCGGTGTCGCTGACCAGGGTCACTTTGTGGCCCAGCTCTTCAGCAACCAGTTGGGCAGTTTCCTGGTCCAGTACCTGGTTGATGGTCGCTGGGGTACCCAGTTTGAACATGAACTTGATGATTTCAGCAGCCTTGACCGACATCTGATTGGCGAGGTCGCCAACAGTGATGGTCTCGCCGATCTGCACGTCACGCACGACAGGGCCGGTTGGGCTCTGGAAACCGTGGGCGTTGCGCTTCTTCAGCTTGGCCTTGCCGCGACCACCGCGACGGAAGCTGTCGCTTTCTTCGTCGGTAGTACGTGGGGCAACGCGTGGCGCTGGCGCCTTCTCTTTGACCGAAGCACGATGTGGAGCGTTTTTGCGCTCACCATCGCCACTGCCACGACGATTGTTATCGTCGGCACGTGGTTTGTCCGGGCGGCGAGGTTCTTCGCGTTTGCGAGCGTCGGCTGCAGGAGCTGGCGCGGCGGCAACCGGAGCGGCCTCACGAACAGCTTCAACAGGCGCGCTAGGCGCAGCAACGGCCTCAGTGTTAGCAGGTTGCGCAGCAGCAGGCTGGCGACGCGCTTCTTCTTCGGCGCGACGCTTGGCTTCTTCTTCAGCCTTCTGACGAGCAGCATTTTCTACTGCGCGACGTTCTTCCAGTTCGCGTTTGCGCTCGGCTTCGATTTCTTCCGGGCTGCGCTGTACGAAGACTTTCTTCTTGCGTACTTCAACGCTGATGCTCTTGCTGCCAGCAACACGCAGGGTGCTGGTGGTTTTGCGCTGCAATGTAATCTTGCGCGGTTCTTCCACTTTCGCCTTGTGGCTGCTCTTCAAGTGAGTCAGCAAAGACTGCTTCTCACTATCGCTCACACCTTCATCGGCGGCGGTGTGCGGCAGACCTGCCTCACGCATCTGCTGCAACAGGCGCTCTACCGGTGTTTTGACCTCATCGGCCAGTTGTTTCACCGTGACTTGCGTCATGCACTTCTCTCCTCAGGCCGCGCCTAATTACTCGAACCAATGGGCTCGGGCGGCCATGATCAACTTGCCGGCACGATCATCGTCAATGCCGTCGATGTCGAGCAGGTCGTCAATAGACTGCTCGGCCAGGTCTTCGCGGGTAATTACGCCGCGCACCGCCAGTTCCATCGCCAAATCCTTGTCCATACCCTCAAGCGAGAGCAGGTCTTCGGCCGGATGGGCGTCTGCCAGCTTTTCCTCAGTAGCGATGGCTTTAGTCAACAAACGATCCTTGGCCCGAGCGCGAAGCTCGTTGACGGTGTCTTCGTCAAAGCCGTCGATGTTGAGCATTTCTTCCAACGGTACGTAGGCAATCTCTTCCAGGCTGGTGAAGCCTTCATCTACCAGCACCTGTGCCAGGTCTTCGTCGACTTCCAGCTCGTCGATGAAGTTGCGCAGGATGTCACCGGTTTCTGCTTGCTGCTTAGCCTGGATGTCCGATTCGGTCATCACGTTCAGGGTCCAGCCGGTCAACTGGCTGGCCAAACGTACGTTCTGACCACCGCGACCGATGGCCTGAGCCAGATTGTCTGCGCCAACGGCGATGTCCATTGCATGGGCATCCTCGTCAACGATAATTGCCGCCACTTCAGCAGGCGACATTGCGTTGATCACGAACTGCGCAGGGTTATCGTCCCACAGGACGATGTCCACACGCTCACCGCCCAATTCGCCCGACACTGCCTGGACGCGCGAACCGCGCATACCAATGCAAGCGCCTTGCG
This sequence comes from Pseudomonas sp. F9001, assembly GCF_013385435.1. Lineage (NCBI taxonomy): Bacteria > Pseudomonadati > Pseudomonadota > Gammaproteobacteria > Pseudomonadales > Pseudomonadaceae > Pseudomonas > Pseudomonas sp. F9001. The sequence continues at coordinate 91,321 of NZ_JACAPX010000002.1, read as the reverse complement.
GGTCGATGCGTTTGTCCTTGGAGCGGACCGCGATCTTGGCGCGTGAACCCGGATCGCGGGACGCAGCCATGACTTCGATCAGGCCTTCGGCAATTTCCGGCACTTCGATGCGGAACAGCTCGATCAGCATTTCCGGCGCGGTACGCGACAGGATCAACTGAGGGCCGCGGTTCTCGGTGCGGATTTCCTTGAGCAGCGCACGCAAGCGCACGCCAACCCGGAAAGTTTCGCGGGAAATGATGTCTTCGCGGGCCAGCAACGCTTCAGCGTTGTTACCCAGGTCGACGATCACGTTGTCGCGAGTGACTTTTTTCACGGTGCCGGAGATGATTTCCCCCAGGCGCTCGCGATAAGCGTCAACGACTTGAGCGCGCTCGGCTTCGCGGACCTTCTGCACGATGACTTGCTTGGCAGTCTGTGCAGCGATGCGGCCGAACTCGATGGATTCGATCTTTTCTTCGACGACATCACCGACCTGGGCGCCCGGATGCGTTTCAGCAACCTTGCTCGGCCAGGTTTCGATGGCCGGATCATCAAGATCGGCTTCTTCGACGACCGTCCAGCGACGGAAAGTCTCGTAGGCACCGGTGTGGCGGTTGATTTCCACACGCAGATCAACTTCGTCTTCAAAACGCTTTTTGGTAGCAGTGGCCAGGGCCAGCTCCAGCGCTTCAAAAATCACGTTTGCCGGTACGCCCTTTTCATTGGATACCGACTCAACAACCAGCAGTACTTCTTTGCTCATCGTACGCCTCGCCTTTCGCAAGCCATTGGATCCGCGGGATCCGCGTCTCAGTCAAAACTGGGAATAATGTTGGCCTTGTCGATCATATCGATCGGCAACAGGAACTCATGGTCTTCTACCTGCACCACGACGTCCTGCTCTTCTACACCGCGCAGAAGGCCCTGAAAGTTGCGTCGCCCTTCAAAGGGAGAGCGCAGCTTGATCTTCACTTGTTCACCGGCAAATTTTGCAAACTGATCAATAGTGAACAGTGGGCGTTCCATGCCAGGCGAGGAAACTTCGAGGGTGTATTCAACGGAGATCGGATCTTCAACATCCAGGACACCGCTGATCTGACGGCTGACAATGGCACAATCGTCCACCAGCACGCCGCCCTCTTTATCGATATAAACGCGCAACATTGAGTGGCGACCTTGAGCCGAAAACTCAATACCCCAGCATTCATAGCCTAGGGCCACGACCACCGGGGCCAACAAGGCCTGCAACTCTTCTAGCTTGCTCGACACCTGAACCCCCTCGTGCATGTATGTGCATGCTGTGCAAAATAAAAAAATGGGCGAAACGCCCATCCTTGAAACGCCGTCGAACAGCGGCGTTGAAAGTGTCCAGCTAACAAAAAGCCCCTTAAAAGGGGCTCCGCTAAAACTGGTTGCGGGGGCCGGATTTGAACCGACGACCTTCGGGTTATGAGCCCGACGAGCTACCAGACTGCTCCACCCCGCGACAAAGCTGGGGCGGAAGTATACGACCGATCCCTTACAGGGTCAATGTAACCTTCCACCTACAAGAAAGCCCGCAACAGCGGGCTCTCCTGATAATTGGTACCGAGAAGGGGACTCGAACCCCTACACCCTATGGGCACAACCACCTCAAGGTTGCGTGTCTACCAATTCCACCACCTCGGCAATACAGCGTTTACAACCTTCTTACTTCTGCTCTTGAGCTGGAGGTACGTCAGTCGCTGGAGTAGCCGACTTTTGCTCTTGAAGCACCGGGACATCATCAGAAGCCGGTTTTGCTTTTGGTACTTCCAACACTGCTGGGTTTGGGAGACCTACTTGAGTCAGCACATGAGCTTTCTCTTTAGCAAAGTAACCTAACCCCAAGCTGGTTATGAAGAAACCGGCGGCAAGTATAGCAGTAAACTTACTAAGAAAGGTAGAGGAACCTTGGCTTCCGAACACAGTATTTGAAGCACCTGCCCCGAAAGACGCACCAGCGTCCGCACCTTTACCCTGCTGCAGCAAAACCAGAGCAACTACGCCCAGTGCACCCAGCAGATGAAAAACAACGATGACTGTTTCCAGCATTTTTTCAGTTTCCCGCGGCGCGACAAATCGCACCGAACTCATCTGCATTCAGGGAAGCTCCACCAATGAGCCCCCCATCGATATCCGGCATGCCGAACAGTTCGACCGCATTGGCCGCCTTCACGCTGCCGCCGTATAGAAGCCGCACACCTCGTGCGACCTCAGAATTCTCTGCCGCCAACTGCGCGCGGATGGCTGCGTGCACATCCTGCGCCTGTTGCGGCGAAGCAGTCAGCCCGGTGCCAATGGCCCAGACCGGCTCGTAAGCAATTACTGCATTTGCAAAGGCACCGACTCCCAGCTCCTCGATGATGCTGCCCAGCTGACGCCCGACAACCTCAAGAGTTTTACCGGACTCACGCTGCTCAAGGGTCTCCCCTATGCACAACACCGGAACCAAGCCGCAAGCCTGTGCCGCCGCGAATTTGCGATTGAGTGTCCCATCACGCTCGCCCATGATCTGGCGGCGCTCGGAGTGCCCAACAAGCACCAGGGAACAACCCGCATCAACCAGCTGACTCGGTGCAATCTCACCGGTCAACGCACCTTGCATGGATTCCACCGCAGAGTTCTGCGCGCCGACCTGGATCGACTTGCCTTTCAAGCCATCAATCACTTGATTGATATACAAGCAAGGCGGGAATACCGCGACATCAACACCGCTAGGCAAGGCCAAATGACGAAGGCCATTGATCAGCTCAGCGACACTGGCGCGGGTACCGTGCATCTTCCAGTTACCAGCTACCATAGTGCGACGCATGCTGTACCTCGTCGGTCAAAGTGGGCGCAGATGTTACCCAACCACATCATCACTGGCAAGCCGAATTCAGGCGCAAACTTCAGTTACCAGTTTTGCCAGCTCTTCGGCATAGCCGCGAACCTGTGTTTCGTCCTCGCCCTCGACCATTACACGCACCAAAGGCTCGGTACCCGACTTGCGCAGCAAGACCCGGCCACGCCCCGCCATGGCGGCAGTCACGCGCTCACTGGCCTCTTTGACAGCCGGATGCTCGATAGGGTTGTCACCGCCTGCAAAGCGCACGTTGAGCAGCACTTGCGGGCACTTGCGCAACGCCTGCCGCGCCTGGGCCAGGCTTTCTTCACGGCGACGCAGCGCCAGCAGCACCTGCAGCGCCGCAATGATCGCATCCCCGGTAGTCGTGTGTTGGAAGCAGACGATATGACCGGAATTTTCGCCACCCACCTGCCAATTACGCTCCAGCAGGTCGGCAATCACGTAGCGGTCACCGACATTGGCGCGCACAAACGGGATCCCCAGATCTGCCAGGGCCAGCTCCAGGCCAAGATTGCTCATCAAGGTACCGACGACGCCGCCTTGCAGCTTGTTACGCTCATGCAGGTCACGGGCGATGATGAACAACAGGTCGTCGCCATCGACGATCGCGCCAGTGTGGTCGACCATCAATACGCGGTCGCCATCACCATCGAACGCGATGCCCAAGTCGGCATGCTCAGCCAGGACAGCCGCCTGCAACTGACCCATGTGGGTTGAGCCGCAGTTGTCGTTGATGTTCAGGCCGTTCGGCTGCGCCGACAGTACAGTAACGTCTGCGCCAAGCTCCTTGAACACACTCGGTGCGACTTTGTAAGTCGCGCCGTGGGCGCAGTCGATGACGACCTTCAACCCGGCAAAATTGGTGCTGCTAGGCACGCTGCTTTTGCAAAACTCGATGTAACGGCCGGAAGCGTCGTTAATCCGCGAAACCTTGCCCAGCTTGCTCGATTCGACGACGGTCATCGGCGCATCCAGCAACTCTTCGATCATGTGCTCGATCTCATCCGGCAGCTTGGTGCCCTGGCCGGAGAAGAACTTGATGCCATTGTCATCGTGGGGATTGTGCGAAGCGCTGATCACGATACCGGCCTGAGCATGAAAGGTACGCGTCAGGTAAGCGATCGCCGGCGTAGGCATCGGCCCCAACAGCATCACATCAGCGCCGGCAGCAGACAGACCCGCCTCCAGCGCAGACTCAAACATATAACCCGAGATACGCGTGTCCTTACCCACCAGGATACGGCAGGCCCCCATGCTGCGGAACGCCATGCCGGCGGCCCAGCCCAGCTTGAGCATGAAATCGGGAGTAATCGGGAATTCGCCGACCCGACCGCGAATGCCATCGGTGCCAAAATACTTTTTAGTCATAAGTGCTCCATCATTCTTATTCGGCTGATTCAACCGCTGCGATCATCCGCACTACATCTATCGTCTCGGCCACGTCATGCACGCGCAAGATACGCGCACCCTTGACCACGGCAAGTGCCGCAAGTGCCAGGCCGCCATGCAGCCGCTCACCCACCGGACGATTCAACGCCAGACCTATCATGCTCTTGCGCGAAACCCCGACCAACAAGGGGCGACCAAGGGCATGCAGGGATTCCATATGCTTGAACAGGCTTAAATTGTGCTGCAAGGTCTTGGCGAAGCCAAATCCCGGGTCGAGGATTATCCGCTCGGGAGCAATCCCCGCCGCCGCGCATTGAGCCATGCGCTCGGCAAGGAAACCTTTCACTTCACCGACCAGATTGTCGTAATGGGGGTCGTCCTGCATCGTGCCCGGCTCGCCAAGCATGTGCATCAGACAAACCGGCAGCCCCGTCGCGGCGGCCGCATCCAGAGCGCCGTCGCGCTGCAAAGAGCGCACGTCGTTGATCAACCCTGCACCCAGCCGCGCAGTTTCGCGCATAACGGCAGGGGTCGAGGTGTCGACAGAGATGATGACGTCCAGCTCTTGATGGACGCGCTCGACAATCGGAGCAACCCGTTCCAGCTCCTCCAGGGGAGAAACTGCGCGCGCGCCGGGCCGGGTTGATTCGCCACCGACGTCAATCAGAGTCGCACCGGCAGCCACCATCGCTTCCGCATGGCGCAACGCAACATCAAGCTGACTGAAGCGACCACCATCGGAAAAGGAATCAGGGGTTACATTAAGAATGCCCATAACGTGTGTATGGGCCAAATCAAGAACCCGGCTGCCGCAAGGCAACCGGGTCGAGGACAACGCTGAAGTCATTTCAAACCTTAATGGTCAGCAGCAGGGCCGCCGATCGGGGCTTCAGGGCGTTCGTTCTGTACCACTGGCGGCGTGCCCGAAGTACCCGAACCACCCTCCCAATCGCGAGGCTCGCGAGGCGTACGACCAGCCATGATGTCGTCAATCTGCTCGGCATCAATGGTCTCGTACTTCATCAGGGCATCAGCCATGGCGTCGAGCTTGTCGCGGTTGTCGGTGAGGATCTGCTTGGCCGTGCCGTAGCACTGGTCAATGATGCTGCGCACCTCGGAGTCGATCAGCTTGGCTGTCTCGCCGGAGAAGCTGGCAGCTTGACCACCACCACCGCGACCCAGGAATACTTCGCCTTCTTCCTCGGCATACATCAAAGGACCGAGTTTCTCCGACAGACCCCACTTGGTCACCATGTTCCGTGCAATCTGGCTGGCACGCATGATGTCGTTGGAGGCACCGGTGGTAACACCATCGAAGCCCAGGGTCATCTCTTCGGCGATCCGGCCGCCATACAGCGAGCAGATCTGGCTGATCAAGGCACGCTTGGAGAGGCTGTAGCGATCCTCTTCCGGCAGGAACATGGTGACGCCCAGCGCCCGGCCACGAGGAATGATCGATACCTTGTAGACCGGGTCATGCTCAGGCACAACGCGACCAACAATGGCGTGACCGGCTTCATGATAAGCGGTGTTCTGCTTCTCTTTCTCGGACATGACCATGGATTTGCGCTCGGCGCCCATCATGATCTTGTCTTTCGCCAGCTCGAACTCCTTCATTTCAACGATGCGCTTGCCGGTACGGGCGGCAAACAGCGACGCCTCGTTCACCAGGTTGGCAAGGTCGGCACCGGAGAAGCCTGGAGTACCACGGGCAATCACGGCCGGAGCCACGTCGTCGCCCATTGGCACTTTGCGCATGTGCACTTTCAGGATCTGCTCACGACCGCGGATGTCTGGCAAACCGACAACGACCTGACGGTCAAAACGGCCCGGACGCAGCAAAGCGGGGTCGAGTACGTCTGGACGGTTGGTTGCGGCGATCACGATGATGCCGTCGTTCATTTCAAAGCCGTCCATCTCAACCAGCAACTGGTTAAGCGTCTGCTCACGCTCGTCATGACCGCCGCCCATGCCGGCGCCACGATGGCGACCAACGGCGTCGATTTCATCGATGAAGATGATGCACGGAGCGTGCTTCTTGGCCTGTTCGAACATATCGCGAACACGGCTGGCACCTACACCGACGAACATTTCGACGAAGTCGGAACCGGAAATGGTGAAGAAAGGTACTTTGGCTTCGCCGGCAATGGCCTTGGCCAACAGGGTTTTACCGGTACCTGGCGGGCCAACCATCAGCACACCGCGAGGAATACGGCCACCCAGGCGCTGGAACTTGCCCGGATCGCGCAGGAATTCAACCAGTTCGCCCACTTCTTCCTTGGCTTCGTCGCAGCCCGCAACGTCAGCCAGGGTGGTTTTCACCTGATCTTCGGAAAGCAGGCGCGCCTTGCTCTTGCCGAAGCTCATCGGCCCGCCCTTGCCTCCCGCACCACCTTGCATCTGGCGCATGAAGAACATGAACACGGCGATAATCACCAGTATCGGGAAGCTGGCCACCAGGAGTTGGGTCCAGATGCTCTGCTGCTCAGGCTGCTTGCCTTCGACAACCACGTGGTTATCCACCAGGTCGCCGATCAGGCCATTGTCCTGGATTGCCGGACGGATGGTCTTGAAGCTGTCGCCATCGTTGCGCTTGCCGGTAATCACGTAGCCATCAACCGCTACGCGCTCGACCTTGCCATCCTTAACTTGCTGGATGAAGTCGGAATAGTTGAGGGTCTGCGGCTCGTTAGGGCTGGAGAAGTTGTTCATCACCGTCACGAGGACAGCCGCGATGATCAACCACAGGATCAGATTCTTTGCCATATCGTTCAATTAACTACCCTCTGAAGCAAGCTCCGCTACTGGCGCGTGCTTCGCATGATATTCACCGGCCTAACTTACTACATTACCTACAACTCTGGCAGGCGCCGTCTGTAACCCTTTGTGAAACTTTGACTACACAATATTCGTAAAGCTTCGTGACGAAAGCGATATAAAAAAACCTATCGCCTCCGTCAAATTTCTCAAAAACGCTCTTCACTGGCAGCGCCTTCAATGCCACGGAAGCCGCGACCCAGCAAATACTGCTCGCGAGACCTGTCCCGGGAAGAGTCAGGCTTGCGTGTCTGTACCTTGTCGAACAGTTTGCGGATGTTCTTGTGATACTCGTCGAAGCCTTCACCCTGGAAGACCTTGACCAGGAAGTCACCACCCGGACGCAGTACCCGTCCTGCCAGGTCCAGTGCCAATTCGCACAGGAACATGGCTCGCGGCATATCAACAGCCGGTAATCCACTCATATTGGGGGCCATATCGGAAATCACAAGGTCTACCTGCGAATTTCCGACGGCCTCAAGGATCTGTGCCAGCACTTCGTCCTGGGTAAAATCGCCGTGAACAAAGGTCACGTCAGGGATGCTGTCCATTTCCAGGATGTCGGAAGCGATCAAACGACCTTGTCCACCAATCAGACGACTGGTCACCTGGGACCAGCCACCCGGGGCGGCACCCAGGTCGATAACGCTCATGCCAGGACGGATCAACTTGTCCTTTTCCTGGATCTCCAGCAGTTTGTAGCTGGCCCGGGAACGGTAGCCATCCTTTTGCGCCATTTTGACGTAAGGGTCGTTGAAATGCTCTTGCAGCCACTTAAGGCTAGTTTTGGAACGGGCCACGGGCCACCTCGAAAATAAAACGGGTCGTGATTAACTGGGCGGTCCCGGACTCGCTCGGGTAAACTGGCCGCCGCTTTTTACAAGATCAGACGCAGGGGTCAGATTATGCCGCTCACTCAAGAGCAGAAGAAACAGTACAAATCCATTGGCCACCATCTGAAACCAGTTTTGATTGTGGCTGACAACGGTTTGACTGAAGGTGTGTTAGCCGAACTTGAACGCGCATTGGGCGATCACGAGCTAATCAAGATCAAGGTCAGCATCCTTGATCGCGAGGCGCGCCTGGCAGCTATTGCAGAACTGTGCAAGGCTGGCAAAGCGGACCTGGTTCAGGTCATCGGCAAGATGGCGCTGCTGTATCGCAAGAACTTCAGCGCCAACAAGCAACTGTCGAACGTACACCGCTTCAAGTGAAACAAGGGTCACGGGCGTGCTTCGCACGCCCTGCCACTCCATCCTGGCGCCGGCTGTACAACCAGAACCAACCCGGAAAACCCTAGCACAAGATAGCTGAACAGCTGCCAGCGCAACGCCTCCGGCAGAAAGATGCGCACCACGCAAAACATTGCGCACGCATACAGCGCCATCAACAGCAGTTGCCCGCGAATATCCCGCCACAGACTCCCCAAGCCTTCGGCCTTGATCAGCACCAGCGCCTGAAGCGTCACACACGCCGCTGCAAAACCTACCAGCAACGCGCTTAATAATCCGCTGACCTCATCGATCAGCAACGGTGCCAGGCCAATCAGGCCCAGCGCCGGCAGCACACCAATATGTAACAGCCATAGGCCGCCAACCCAAAGCATCTGGGCAAACTGCCAAAGCATGGCGCCCGCACGAAGCGGGCGCCGTCTTTCAGATGTGACGAACTTCGACAATCTCGTACTCGATCACGCCACCAGGCGTCTTGACGGCCACCACGTCACCCTCCTCCTTGGCAATCAAGGCGCGGGCCAGCGGCGAACCGACGGAGATCTTGCCGAGTTTGAAGTCGGCCTCGTCTTCACCCACGATGTGGTAAACCACGCTTTCGTCAGTCTCGACGTTGGCGATTTCCACGGTGGTGCCGAAAATCACCTTGCCGGTATGCGGGATAGTCGTGACGTCGATAACCACCGAATTCTGCAGGCGGCCTTCGATGTCACGGATCCGTGCCTCGACCATACCTTGCTGCTCGCGGGCAGCATGGTATTCAGCGTTTTCCTTCAGGTCACCCAATTCCCGGGCCGTACCGATGTCCTGGCTCAGCTTTGGACGGACGACCTTGGTCAGGTGGGCGTGCTCTTCTTCCAGGGCTTTTGCGCCCTGGACGGTCATTGGGTATTTGATCATGCCTTCAATCCTGCGTGTAGATCCTGCAAGCGTCGCACGGTTTTTTCAGGACCGAACTTCAGCGCTTCGCAGATAGCTTCGCCAGCAGCAATGGTGGTGGTGCAGTAGATCTTGTGCTGCAAGGCGTTACGACGAATGGAGTAGGAGTCCGCGATCGACTGGCGACCTTCGGTGGTGTTGATGATCAAGGTGACTTCGTCATTCTTGATCATGTCGACCACGTGTGGACGGCCTTCCGTTACCTTGTTCACGCGACGCACTTTCAGGCCGGCAGCCTCGATCAGCTTGGCGGTCCCGGCAGTGGCCACGACTTCGAAGCCCAAGTTGATCAGATCACGGGCCACGCCTGCAACCAGCGGCTTGTCATCATCGCGCACGCTGATGAACGCAGTACCGCCGGTAGGCAGCACTTCGCTGGCGCCCATCTGGGCTTTGGCGAATGCTTCACCGAAGGTATCGCCCACGCCCATCACTTCACCGGTGGACTTCATCTCCGGGCCCAGGATCGGGTCCACACCAGGGAATTTGGCGAATGGGAACACCGCCTCTTTCACACTGTAGAAGTTCGGAATGATTTCCTTGGTGAAGCCGATTTCCTTCAAGGTCTTACCGGCCATCACACGGGCAGCAATCATTGCCAGGGAAACACCGATGCACTTGGAAACAAACGGCACGGTACGCGAGGCGCGCGGGTTGACTTCGATGACGTAGATGTCTTCGCCTTGCAGCGCCAACTGTACGTTCATCAGGCCGACCACGCCCAGCTCCAGGGCCATTTTCTTGACCTGTTCGCGCATCTCGTCCTGGATGTGTGCAGGCAGCGAGTATGGCGGCAGCGAGCAAGCGGAGTCACCGGAGTGAACGCCAGCCTGTTCGATGTGCTGCATGATCGCGCCGATCACCACGTCGGTGCCGTCGCAGACCGCATCCACGTCCATCTCGATGGCGCAGTTGAGGAAGTGGTCCAGCAGCACCGGGCTGTCGTTGGACACTTTCACCGCATCACGCAGGTAACGCTTGAGTTCGTCTTCTTCGTAGACGATTTCCATCGCCCGGCCACCCAGTACGTAGGACGGACGCACCACCAGCGGGTAACCAATCTTGCTGGCCGCGCGGATCGCTTCGTCTTCGCTGCGCACAGTGGCGTTTGGCGGCTGACGCAGGTTCAGGCGCTCAACCATCTGCTGGAAGCGCTCACGGTCTTCGGCACGGTCGATAGCGTCAGGGCTGGTACCGATGATCGGCACGCCAGCAGCTTCAAGTGCGCGAGCCAGTTTCAACGGGGTTTGGCCGCCGTACTGGACGATCACGCCTTTTGGCTTCTCGACACGGCAGATTTCCAGTACGTCTTCCAGGGTTACCGGCTCGAAGTACAGACGGTCGGAAGTGTCGTAGTCAGTAGAAACAGTTTCCGGGTTGCAGTTGACCATGATGGTCTCGTACCCGTCTTCGCGCAGGGCGAGAGCGGCGTGTACGCAGCAATAATCGAACTCGATGCCTTGGCCGATACGGTTTGGACCGCCGCCCAGGATCATGATCTTGTCGCGGCCCGACGGCGCGGCTTCGCACTCTTCCTCGTAGGTGGAGTACATGTATGCAGTGTCGGTGGCGAACTCGGCCGCACAGGTATCAACGCGCTTGTAGACCGGGAAGATGTCCAGCTTGTGGCGATGGGTGCGCAGGTTCTTCTCGGTCACGCCCAGCAGCTTGGCCAGACGCATGTCGGAGAAACCTTTGCGCTTGAGGCGGAACATCAGGTCGCGGTCGATGGAGGACAGACCGAGGGTCTTGACCTTCTCTTCTTCCTTGATCAGATCTTCGATCTGCACCAGGAACCACGGGTCGATCATGTTCATGCCGAAGATGTCTTCGACGGTCATGCCGGCGCGGAAAGCATCGGCCACGTACCAGATACGCTCGGCACCCGGCACGGTCAGCTCGCGCTTGAGCACGCTCATGCTTTCCGGGTTGCTCAGGTCGAGCTTCTCGTCCAGGCCGCAAACGCCCACTTCCAGGCCGCGCAGGGCTTTCTGCAGGGACTCCTGGAAGGTCCGGCCGATGGCCATGACTTCACCAACCGACTTCATCTGAGTGGTCAGGCGGGCGTCGGCTTTCGGGAATTTCTCGAAAGCGAAGCGTGGCAGCTTGGTGACGACGTAATCGATCGACGGCTCGAAGGAAGCCGGTGTTGCGCCGCCGGTGATTTCGTTCTGCAGCTCGTCCAGGGTGTAACCGATCGCCAGCTTGGCGGCGATGCGCGCAATCGGGAAGCCGGTAGCTTTCGATGCCAGCGCCGAAGAACGCGATACACGCGGGTTCATCTCGATCACAACCATGCGGCCAGTGTCCGGGCAGATGCCGAACTGGACGTTGGAGCCACCGGTTTCCACGCCGATCTCACGCAATACCGCCAACGAGGCGTTACGCATGATCTGGTATTCCTTGTCCGTCAGGGTCTGTGCTGGCGCAACAGTGATCGAGTCACCGGTGTGCACGCCCATCGGGTCGAAGTTTTCGATCGAGCAGACGATGATGCAGTTGTCCTTCTTATCGCGGACAACCTCCATCTCATATTCTTTCCAGCCGATCAGGGATTCGTCGATCAGCAGCTCTTTGGTCGGAGACAGGTCCAGGCCGCGGGCGCAGATTTCTTCGAACTCTTCACGGTTGTAAGCGATACCGCCGCCGGTGCCGCCCATGGTGAAAGACGGACGGATGATGCACGGGAAGCCCAGGCGCTCAAGGACCGCGTTGGCCTCTTCCATGCTGTGGGCGATACCGGAACGCGGGCAATCAAGGCCGATGGACTTCATGGCCTTGTCGAAACGCGAACGGTCTTCAGCCTTGTCGATGGTGTCGGCATTGGCGCCAATCATCTCTACGCCGAACTTCTCCAGGACGCCTTCGCGCTCCAGGTCCAGTGCGCAGTTCAGGGCGGTCTGGCCACCCATGGTTGGCAGCAGGGCGTCCGGACGCTCTTTCTCGATGATCTTGGCAACGGTCTGCCACTTGATCGGCTCGATGTAGGTGGCGTCGGCCATGTCCGGGTCGGTCATGATGGTGGCCGGGTTGGAGTTCACCAGGATGACGCGGTAGCCCTCTTCGCGCAGGGCCTTACAGGCCTGGGCGCCGGAGTAGTCGAATTCGCAGGCCTGGCCGATCACGATCGGGCCAGCGCCGAGAATCAGGATGCTTTTTATGTCTGTACGTTTTGGCATGGGTTTGTCACTCAAATCCGCAGGTCAGTCGGCAAGCCGTCTTGAACAATCTTTGAAGAGCCCGAGGGGGCCGCCGGTTTCCCGGGCCGCCCTCAGGCCGCTCAGTTAGCGTCGCTTGGCCATCTCATTGATGAAACGGTCGAACAGCGGCGCTACGTCGTTCGGGCCCGGGCTTGCTTCAGGGTGGCCCTGGAAGCTGAACGCGCTCTTGTCGGTGCGCTCAATACCTTGCAGGGAACCGTCGAACAGCGACTTGTGAATCGCCCGGACGTTGCCCGGAAGCGTCGCTTCATCTACCGCAAAACCGTGGTTCTGGCTGGTGATCATCACGACGCCGGTGTCCAGGTCCTGCACCGGGTGGTTGGCACCGTGGTGGCCGTGACCCATTTTCAGGGTCTTGGCGCCGGAAGCCAGGGCCAGCAGCTGGTGGCCGAGGCAGATGCCGAACACCGGGATCTCGGTTTCCAGCACTTCCTTGATCGCCTTGATGGCGTAGTCGCAAGGCTCCGGGTCACCCGGGCCGTTGGACAGGAACACGCCGTCCGGCTGCAGGGCCAGTACGTCGTTGGCCGGGGTCTGCGCAGGCACCACGGTCACGCGGCAACCGCGCTCGACCAGCATGCGCAGGATGTTGTGCTTGATACCGTAGTCGTAGGCCACGACGTGGTACGGCAGTTCGGAAGCTTCGATGGTCGCGTGGCTGTCGGTCTTCAAGTCCCAGACGGTGGAGCGCCACTCGTACGTTTCCTTGGTGCTGACGACTTTCGCCAGATCCATGCCTTTCAGGCCAGGGAAACCTTGGGCCGCTGCAATCGCTGCTTCTTCGGAGATGTTGTCACCGGCCATGATGCAGCCGTTCTGCGAGCCTTTTTCACGCAGGATGCGTGTCAGGCGACGCGTATCGATACCGGCGATCGCCACAACGTTGTTGGCTTTCAGGTAATCGGACAGGGACATCGTGTTACGCCAGTTGCTCGCTACCAGTGGCAGGTCACGAATGACCAGGCCAGCCGACCAGACACGATCAGACTCGGCGTCTTCCGGTGTAGTACCGGTGTTGCCGATGTGCGGATAGGTCAGGGTAACGATCTGTTGGGCGTAGGAAGGATCAGTAAGGATTTCCTGATAGCCGGTCATGGCGGTGTTGAACACCACCTCTCCAACGGTCTGACCGTCGGCTCCAATGGCTTCGCCGCGAAAAATGCTGCCATCAGCAAGGGCGAGTATGGCTGGCTTAGTCAAGAAGACCTCCCGTAAATAAAGCCTGAAAGGGCGATCGCAGGTTGTAAAAAAGCGGAGTGACGTATGGACACGTCACCCCGCTTCTTCACTGAATTATTCTGCGCGCTTTTAGTGGACACACTAAAGCTGTAGCTTACAGAAAAAGGCTTTTTTGGTCCACCGCTAATGAGCCTTAAAGGCAGGGGAATGCGACAGGACGTCGCCTAGCGGGTAAAAACGGGGCCTCAGCATATTCCTGAGACCCCGTTTTAGCTACTTCTTAATGCAGGTCCAGCACGTCGCGCATGTCGTACAGGGCCGGCGTACGACCCTCCAGCCACAGCGCCGCACGTACGGCACCCTTGGCGAACGTCATGCGGCTAGACGCCTTGTGGGTGATCTCAAGACGCTCGCCCTCGGTTGCGAACAGCACGGTGTGATCGCCCACCACATCACCGCCGCGAACGGTGGCAAAACCGATGGTGTCGTGGGCGCGGGCACCGGTATGGCCTTCGCGGCCATACACCGCCACCTTTGACAGGTCACGACCCAGGGCATCGGCAATCGCCTCGCCCATACGCAATGCCGTACCGGACGGCGCATCGATCTTGTGCCGGTGATGAGTCTCGATGATCTCGATGTCAGCCTCATCACCCATCACCCGCGCCGCCATGTCGAGCAGCTTCAGCGACAGATTGACGCCGACGCTGAAATTGGCCGCGAACACGATTGGAATATCCTTGCCCGCCTCCACCAGCAGCTGCTTTTGCTCGGCGCTCAGGCCCGTTGTGCCGATCACCATGGCCTTGCCCGCCTTGCGGCAGAACGCCAGGTTTTTCAGCATCACGTCCGGCAGGGTGAAATCGATCAGCACGTCGAACTCGTCGGCAACCTGCTCCAGATTGCCGGACAACGAAACGCCGATCCGCCCCAGGGACGCCAACTCACCGGCGTCCGCACCAATCAAGGTGCTGCCGGGACGAACAATCGCCGCCGTCAGCCCGGAGGCCGGCGAGCGCGCCTGCACGGCCTCGACCAGGGTCTTGCCCATGCGCCCGGCAGCGCCCATCACCGCGATACGTCGCATACTCACTTCCTTACAGGTCGCCGAAGAAGCGCTTCACGCCTTCGAACCAGCCGGTGGTCTTTGGCGAATGAGTGTCATCGCCGGCCAGGGAGCTGCGGAACTCTTCCAGCAGTTCGCGCTGACGACGCCCCAGGTTCACCGGCGTCTCTACCGCCACACGGCACATCAGGTCACCAGCACCGCCACCGCGCACCGGCGCAACGCCTTTGCCACGGATACGGAACTGCTTGCCGGTCTGCGTACCCTCAGGGATCTTCAGCTTGACCCGACCGTCCAGCGTCGGAATCTCAAGCTCGCCACCCAGGGCCGCATCGACAAAGCTGATCGGCACTTCACAGAACAAATGCTTGCCGTCGCGCTGAAAGATCGAGTGCTCGCGCACATTGATCACCACGTACAGGTCGCCCGTCGGGCCGCCCTGAGTGCCCGCCTCGCCTTCGCCCGACAGACGAATGCGGTCGCCGGTGTCAACACCCGCCGGCACTTTCACCGAGAGGGTCTTGTACTCTTCGACACGCCCTTCGCCGTGGCACGAGTCGCACGGATCGGAAATGATCTTGCCCTGGCCGTGGCAGCGCGGGCAGGTTTGCTGCACCGAGAAGAAGCCTTGCTGCATGCGTACTTGGCCGATACCGCCGCAAGTCGGGCAAGTGATCGGCGAGGAGCCTTTCTTGGCGCCCGAACCGTCGCACGGCTTGCAATTGACCAGCGTCGGAACACGGATATTGACGCTGGTGCCGCGCACCGCTTCTTCCAGGTTCAGTTCCAGGGTGTAGCGCAGGTCGCTGCCACGCTGGGCACCGCCACGCTGGCCACCGCGGCCGCCGCCAAAGAAGTCGCTGAACACGTCGCCGAAAATATCGGAGAAGTTCTGCCCGCCGAAACCGGCACCGCCGCCACCCATGCTTGGGTCGACACCGGCATGGCCATACTGGTCGTAAGCGGCGCGCTTGTTCGGATCACACAGGCATTCGTAGGCCTCATTGGCCTCTTTGAACAGCTCTTCGGATTCTTTGCTATCCGGATTACGGTCCGGGTGGTGCTTCATTGCCAGGCGACGGTAAGCCTTTTTCAGGTCCGCCTCGCTGGAGCCGCGCTCCACACCCAACACTTCGTAATAGTCACGCTTTGCCATAAGTCTTTGCACTCTTAAGGACGTCCGGCAAAACCCTCCTGAGCCTTGCCAAACTCGTTGAGCCCCAATACAGGCCCGGACCCAACTCACGTCAATTCAACGATCCTGGTCGTTACTGCTTTCAACCGGAAACCGGCCAAAAACGCGGTGACTGTCGTCCGGAAAGCAGGAGCATTCCCGATCACACCGCCAGCATCCGAGCGTTGTCGCATGCTGTAAAAATTCGCGTACCCCAGACACGCCAACGCGGGAGCAAGCTCCCGCGCGGCGACATCCTACCAGTCACCGCTTGTGAGCGGTCAACCGGGCGACCAAGTTACTTCTGGTCTTTGACTTCTTCGAACTCGGCATCGACAACGTCGTCGTGCTTGGCTTCAGGTTCTGCCTGGTGTGCAGCACCGTCAGCCGGCTGGCCTTGTTCGGCGTACATTTTCTGAGCCACTGGCGCAGAGACTTTCGACAGCTCTTCAACCTTGGCTTCGATAGCAGCCTTGTCGTCGCCTTTAACGGCGGCTTCCAGGGCAACTACTGCGGCTTCGATTGCAGTTTTCTCTTCAGCAGTCACTTTGTCGCCAGCATCAGCGATCATTTTGCGAGTCGAGTGAACCAGTGCATCACCCTGGTTACGGGCAGCGGCCAGTTCTTCGAACTTGCGGTCTTCGTCAGCGTTGGCTTCAGCGTCACGGATCATCTGCTGGATTTCTTCCTCGGACAGACCCGAGTTAGCCTTGATCACGATCGACTGAGTCTTGCCGGTGGCCTTGTCTTTGGCGCCTACGTGCAGAATGCCGTTGGCGTCGATGTCGAAGGTCACTTCAATTTGCGGCACGCCACGTGGTGCCGGTGGAATCTCGGCCAGGTCGAACTTGCCCAGGGACTTGTTCTGACCGGCTTGCTTACGCTCACCTTGCAGCACGTGAATGGTCACCGCGCCCTGGTTGTCGTCGGCAGTCGAGAACACTTGCGATTTCTTGGTAGGAATCGTGGTGTTTTTCTCGATCAGCGCAGTCATCACGCCGCCCATGGTTTCGATACCCAGGGTCAGCGGGCTTACGTCCAGCAGCAGAACGTCTTTCACGTCGCCGGCCAATACCGCGCCCTGGATGGCAGCACCCATGGCAACTGCTTCGTCCGGGTTCACGTCTTTACGCGCTTCTTTACCGAAGAACTCGGTAACCAGCTTCTGAACCAGTGGCATACGGGTCTGACCGCCCACCAGGATCACGTCGTTGATCGCGCCAACGTCGATACCCGAGTCTTTCAGCGCAATGCGGCAAGGCTCGATGGTGCGTTGAACCAGGTCTTCTACCAGCGCTTCCAGCTTGGCGCGGGAGATTTTCACGTTCAAGTGCTTAGGACCGGTAGCGTCTGCAGTGATGTACGGCAGGTTCACGTCGGTCGAATTGCTCGAAGACAGTTCGATCTTGGCTTTCTCTGCGGCTTCTTTCAGGCGCTGCATGGCCAGCGGATCACCCTTGAGGTTCATGCCGCTTTCTTTCTTGAATTCGTCAACGAGGTAGTCGATCAGACGAATGTCAAAGTCTTCACCGCCCAGGAACGTGTCACCGTTGGTGGCCAACACTTCGAACTGGTGCTCGCCATCGACTTCAGCGATTTCGATCACGGAAACGTCGAAGGTACCGCCACCCAGGTCGTAAACGATCACAGTGTGGTCGCCCTTGGCCTTGTCCATACCGTAGGCCAGAGCGGCTGCGGTTGGTTCGTTGATGATACGTTTCACGTCCAGGCCAGCAATGCGGCCGGCGTCTTTGGTCGCCTGGCGCTGGCTGTCGTTGAAGTAGGCCGGAACGGTGATCACCGCTTCAGTCACGGCTTCACCGAGGTAGTCTTCGGCGGTTTTCTTCATCTTTTTCAAGATTTCAGCCGAGATTTGTGGCGGCGACATTTTCTGGCCGTTCACTTCAACCCAGGCGTCACCGTTGTCAGCCTTGGCGATTTTGTACGGGACCATCTTGATGTCTTTCTGTACGACTTCTTCGTCGAACTTACGACCGATCAGACGCTTCACCGCGTACAGGGTGTTATGCGGATTGGTCACAGCTTGACGCTTGGCGGACTGGCCCACCAGGATTTCGCCGTCGTTGGCATAAGCCACGATGGACGGAGTGGTGCGTGCGCCTTCGGCGTTTTCAATAACTTTGGATACGCCGTTTTCCAGCACGGAGACGCAGGAGTTGGTAGTCCCCAGGTCGATACCGATAATTTTGCCCATGATTTACTCTCCCGAAACTTAGATTTTTTTGCCGCAGCAGTGGTGGCTAACTGCGGCAGTACTTAAACGCTTGACTTATAGATGGGGCCGTTACGACTTATTTCAAGCCTGCTCATCAATAGAAGGTGCAACCGGTGCAGGAGCCTTGCTCACCACAACCATTGCCGGGCGCAGCAAGCGACCGTTGAGCTGGTAACCCTTCTGGAACACCTTCAATACGCTGTTCGGCTCAAGATCAGCGTTTTCCTGCATCGCCATTGCCTGGTGATGCTCGGCATTGAACGGCTCGCCGCCTTGCGGATCGATGGCTTCCAGCTGATAACGCTTCAGGGTGTCCTGGAACATTTTCAGGGTCAGTTCGATCCCTTCGCGCATTGGGCGGATGTTTTCGTCGTCCGGGTTGGACAGCTCAAGGCCACGCTCCAGGCTGTCAATGATCGGCAACAGATCACCGGCAAATTTTTCCAGGGCGAATTTGTGAGCTTTTTCTACATCCTGCTCGGCGCGGCGGCGGACGTTCTGCAGATCGGCGGCAACACGCAACGATTGATCCTGTGCGCCTGCCAATTGCTCTTCGAGCACTTGCACACGAGCGGCCAGGTCTTCACCTGCGGCCTGGTTGGCGTCTGGATTTTGCGTATCCTGCGTCTGTTCGTCAGCCATAGATTTCTCCTTTCAAAATCATGCGCGAACTCGACTCGCGCTTCTGTTCCGGTATATGGGGCCACAATTTTCAGGTTCAAGGGTTGAAGCGTTACCAAAAGTCTTTCACTTGTCCTGGATCAATTCTTATCAATCATTCCCTGTTGCGCTTAAAAAGCCAGTTATTCAAGCAAATCGGACTAAGCATCAGGATTGTCACCTCCAAACAAAACACTGTATAAATAACCAGACCTAAAGCCTGGGAGCGGCCGTCATGCTGGTGCACCTGTCCGTACATAACTACGCCATCGTTGAACATCTGGATCTTGAACTGGATCGCGGGATGAGCGTAATCACAGGCGAAACCGGCGCCGGCAAGTCGATCATGCTCGACGCCCTGGGCCTGACCCTGGGTGATCGCGCCGACAGCGGGGTGGTACGCCCGGGCGCCGACAAGGCCGATATCCTCGCCACCTTTGACCTGGCCGATATCCCGGAAGCCGAGGCCTGGCTTGCCGAGCGCGACCTTAACAATGAAGGCCCGTGCATCCTGCGCCGGGTGATCACGGCCGAAGGGCGCTCCCGCGGCTATATAAATGGCACGCCCTGCCCGCTCGGCGATTTGAAAGCCCTGGGCGAACTGCTGATCGATATCCACAGCCAGCATGAACACCAGTCCCTGCTGAAAACCGACACCCATCGCCGACTCCTCGACGAATACGCCGGTGCCACCGATCTTGCGCGCCAGGTGCAATTGGCTGCGCAGCGCTGGCGCCAGACCCGCCAGGAGCTGGAGCGCCTCTCCAACTCCGGCGACGAGCAGCGCGCCCGTCACCAGTTACTCAGCTACCAACTGGAAGAACTGGAAAGCCTGGGGCTCGGCGAGACGGAACTGGAGCAACTGGAACAGGAACACAAGAACCTGACCAACGCCGAAACCCTGCTGGGTATCTGCCGGCAAGTGGTGGAGCAGTGCAGCGAAAGTGATTCCGGCAATGTGCTCAACGCCCTGACTGCAAGCCTGAACCGACTGTCCAGCGTGAATAACGCATCAGGCTCGCTGAACGAAGCCACCACCTTGCTGACCAGCGCGCAAATCCAGGTAGAAGAAGCCGTGGGCGAACTGAACCGTTTCCTCGATCACTTCGATGCCGACCCAGCCCGCCTGCAGGATATAGAAGAGCGCCTGGACACCATCTACACCCTGGCGCGCAAACACCGGATCCAGCCGACCGAAGTCGCAACCATGCAGCAAAAGCTGCTGGATGAAATTGAAACCCTGAACGCTAATGACGAATCCATCGAGCGACTGGGTGAAGAGCTGGCGTCGTTTGCTCGCCATTATCAAGAGAAAGCCCGAGAACTCAGCGACCTGCGCCATCAGGCAGCGACCGGCCTGGCCAGCGCGGTGGAGCAGGAAATCCAGCGCCTGGGCATGCCCGGCGGGCGCTTCACCATCGAGTTGCACACCAACACCAGCAATGAGCTGCTGCCCAACGGCCTTGAACAGGTAGAACTGCTGGTCAGCGCGAACCCGGGCCAGCCACTCAAGGCACTGGCAAAGGTAGCTTCCGGCGGCGAGCTGTCGCGGATCAGCCTGGCGATTCAGGTGATCACCGCCCAGACCTCTCGCGTGCCAACACTGGTATTCGATGAAGTGGACGTAGGGATCGGCGGCCCGACTGCCGAGATCGTGGGCCAGTTGCTGCGCCGGCTGGGCGATCGCGGCCAGGTACTGACCGTCACCCACTTGCCACAAGTAGCCGCCCAAGGGCATCAGCACTTGTTCGTGCACAAGGTGCGAGTCAGCGATGCGACCCATACCGCCGTGTCCAAGCTGAACAAGACCGAACGGGTAGAAGAAGTGGCGCGGATGCTCGGCGGCATCGACTTGACCAAGGAGTCCTTGGCTCACGCGAAGAAAATGGTGGTAACCGCGAAGGCCTGAAGCCTGGCTTACTGAGTATTTTCTTTCTATAGAAAGCACGAAGGCGACCCTAGGGTCGCCTTCGATCGTTTCGCAGAGCGAATCTGCGTAGCTTTCTTACTTTTTCTTACGTATGTAGAGAACCAGATTGTGGTCCACCAAATCGAACCCATGCTGCTCAGCGATCATGTGCTGGAGCTTCTCGATTTCCGGACTGGTGAACTCGATAACCTCATTGGTATCCAGGTCAACCATGTGGTCGTGATGACCGCCGTCGGCCAATTCGAACACTGCATGACCGCCGTCGAAATTATGACGAACCACCAGTCCTGCTGCTTCAAACTGGGTCAGAACACGGTAAACCGTGGCCAGGCCGACGTCCTCGTTAGACTCCATCAGCGCCTTGTATACATCCTCGGCACTCATGTGGCGCTGCTCAGCAGAATCGAGCATTTGTAGAATCTTGACTCGTGGCAGAGTCACTTTAAGACCGGCTTTGCGTAGTTCGCTATTTTCAACCATGGTTAGCTTTCTCGCGGATGCTGCTTCGCAGCTTCTCTTAATACGGGTATGATCGGCGTTTACGTTGTCCCAGCCAAGATAGTGGAAGTCGCCCACCGATGCAAAACACCAAGCTCTTGCTAACCAGTTTCACCTTTGTGGGACTGCTCGCACTCGCCGGTTGTTCATTCCCCGGGGTTTACAAAATCGACATCCAGCAGGGCAATGTCGTCACGCAGGACATGATAGACCAGTTACGCCCGGGAATGACCCGACGGCAAGTACGGTTTATCATGGGCAATCCCCTGCTGACCGACACATTCCATGCCGATCGCTGGGATTATCTCTATAGCATCCAACCTGGTGGCGGTGAACGCCAGCAGGAGCGGGTCAGTGTCATCTTCAATGGCAATGATCAGCTCGTCAGCCTGTCGGGGGACTTCAAACCGGGCGTAAGCCGCGATGAAGCCTTGCTGGGCAAGGACAACGGCACCACCGCTCCTGCGCCCGCGCAGAACGAGGAGAAGCCCAAGTCCGAGGTACCGGCCAAGCCCGGTTCCTTGCTGGACGAGATCCAGAAAGGCGTCGACGGCGTACAAACCGTTCCGGTGCCGACTCCAGAACCCCTGGATGCCAGCCCGCAATAAGTTTGCAGCGCTCGATAAAAAGCCCGGCATGCCGGGCTTTTTGTTGCCTGCTGTTTCGCAAGCTATGAATTCTGCTGTTTTGCCTTGGCGGCCTTGGCCGCACGCAAACGACGTATCTCCATCGGATCTGCCAGCAATGGCCGATAGATCTCGATTCGGTCTCCAGCCTGCACCACACGCACGTCAGCGTCTGCCACCACCTTGCCGAAAATCCCCAAGGGGCAATCCTGCAGATTCAGCTCCGGAAATTGCGCAGCCATCCCCGAGCCCAACACTGCGGCCCTGAGGGTTGAGCCCGGCGCTACTGCCAGGCTCATCAACACCTGGCGATCCACCGCGGCGTACACCACCTCGATTTCAACCAATGGCTCAGCCATGCATTTGCTTGGCGCGCTGGCAAAACGCGTCCACCAGAGTATTCGCCGCCTGATTGAACAGTGGCCCCAGGGTGGCACGCACGATAGGGCCGGCATAGTCGAACGACAGGTCCAGGCTGATCTTGCAGGCTTTCTCGTTCAACGCCTTGAACACCCACACACCGTGCAACTGAGTGAACGGACCTTCTTCGAGATTCATCTCGATGGACTGCCCGGGCACCAGCGTGTTGCGCGTGACAAAGTGCTGGCTCAAGCCGCCCTTTGCCACCCCCACGCTGGCAACCATGTGCTCATCACTGTTCTCCAACACCTCGGCAGTCGAACACCAAGGCAGGAACTCCGGGTAACGCGCCACGTCGTTGACCAGGTCATAGAGCGCCTGTGCCGGATAAGGCAGCAGGGCCGAACGTTGAATATGCGTCGTCATGTGAGCGTTATTTCCACAGCTGAGCGGCAAACATCGCGAAAGGACAACAGGATTCGCGAAAGAAAAAAATCAAAAACCAGCCTGCATTGTCCGGGATTCATTCAACACGCTCAAGCACGCAGGTTGACCGTAGCCGACGCGCTCGCAACTCCCTATAATGCCGCCCCTATGGCTAAACAAAAGAAACACCCAACAGGGACCATCGCGCAAAATAAAAAGGCGCGACACGATTACTTCATCGAACATCGTTTCGAGGCTGGTCTGGTCCTGGCCGGCTGGGAAGTAAAAAGTCTGCGTGCCAGCAAGCTGCAGCTGGTCGACAGTTATGTGCTGCTCAAAGACGGCGAGGCATGGCTGCTCGGCAGTCATATCACGCCGCTGATGACCGCGAGCACCCACGTGATCGCCGACCCGGTGCGCACGCGCAAGCTGTTGCTCAATGCCCGCGAGCTGGAAAAGCTCCACGCGGCCGTGCAGCAAAAGGGCTACGCCTGTGTCTGCCTGTCGTGGTACTGGAGCAAGCACCTGGTCAAGTGCGAGATCGCACTGGGCAAGGGCAAGAAGGAATACGACAAGCGTGATACCGAGCGCGAGCGCGATTCCAACCGGGAATTGCAGCGTGCCGTGCGCAACAAGGGCAAGGAAGACTGACTTTCTTGTGACTTGATGTGGCCGAGGGAGCCCGCTCCCTCAGCCAGCACAATTGCTACATTCCTTTGCGCCGCTCCGCCCGAGCCATGCGCTGAACCTCCTGCCGCACTTCCTCCAGCACTTCCTGCACATACAGCAGGTGACGTGTTGAGACTTCCCGTGCCTGCTCGGCACGCCCCTCGATAATCGCCAGGTACAGGTCACGATGCTGATTGATCAGCATGTCCCGAGTCTCCGTACGCTGCTGATACATGCCACCAATGTTGGTCACCACGTTGCGCTTGAGCAGGTCGAACAGGCCGCGAATGGTGTGCAGCAATACCGCGTTATGGCTGGCCTCGGCGATGGCCAGGTGAAACCTCGCATCCGCCGCGCCCTCTTCCGCCCGGCTCACTTCATCCGACCGCGTGTAGCAATCCTGCAACTCCTCGAACGCCGCGGTCAGCCGCTCGCGGTCCACCTCAGTGGCACGCAACGCTGCGTAATACGCGCAAGAGGCCTCCAGGGTCTGACGAAACTCCAGAAGATCACGCTGAGCCTCCGGATTATTTTCCAGCAGATGCAGCAGCGGATCACTGAAGGTTGAACCCAGCGACTCCACCACATAATTGCCACCACCTTGGCGACTGATCAGCAAACCTTTTGCCACCAGCTTCTGGATCGCCTCACGCAACGACGGACGCGACACCCCGAACTGCTCGGCCAGTGCGCGCTCGGCCGGCAAGCGCTCGCCCGACTTCAGCGTGCCCTCAAGGATCATGCCCTCAAGCTGCTCGACGATGTCGTCAGACAAACGGCGCTGACGCACCTGATCAAACCCCATAACTCACTCTCCACCATCCCGACCACTCGCCGGGGCCCCTATTCTGGCCTATCGCCGCGTATCCGGCACCTATCAGAACGCCCTCGTTTAAGCCAATCAGCACCCACCAACCCCGAGCTACGACCAAAGATTCACAAGCGGCAAATTGACACATCCCCCAGAAGGCTTTTAACCTAGCCAACGGTGATTGTAAATTGGTAATACCAATTACCCAAATCATCCAAGCAGTGCCTGACCAACAACAATTAGGGGCCACCCCATATGCAAACCTGGCAACAGCTCTACAGCCCGCTCGGCAGCCTCGGCCTGTCCGCACTGGCCGCCGTCATTCCCATCGTATTTTTCTTCCTGGCCCTGGCGGTGTTTCGCCTCAAAGGCCACGTTGCGGGCAGCATCACCCTGGCACTGTCGATCCTGGTGGCGATCTTTGTCTTCCAGATGCCGGTCGACATGGCGCTCGCCGCCGCCGGTTATGGCTTCGCCTACGGCCTATGGCCCATCGCCTGGATCATCGTCGCCGCCGTATTCCTGTACAAACTGACGGTCAAGAGCGGCCAGTTCGAAATCATCCGCAGCTCCGTGCTGTCGATTACCGACGACCAGCGCCTGCAAGTGCTGCTGATCGGCTTCTGCTTCGGCGCGTTCCTGGAAGGCGCCGCCGGTTTCGGTGCACCGGTGGCGATTACTGCCGCACTGCTGGTAGGCCTGGGTTTCAATCCGCTGTATGCCGCCGGCCTGTGCCTGATTGCCAACACCGCCCCCGTTGCGTTCGGCGCACTGGGGATTCCGATCATCGTGGCCGGGCAAGTGACCGGGATCGACGCGTTCAAGATCGGCGCCATGGCCGGTCGCCAGCTGCCGCTGCTG
Organism: Pseudomonas sp. F9001; assembly: GCF_013385435.1. Taxonomy (NCBI): domain Bacteria; kingdom Pseudomonadati; phylum Pseudomonadota; class Gammaproteobacteria; order Pseudomonadales; family Pseudomonadaceae; genus Pseudomonas; species Pseudomonas sp. F9001. The sequence continues at coordinate 66,376 of NZ_JACAPX010000002.1, read as the reverse complement.
TCGCTGTTCGTGCCGTTCTGGCTGGTGTTCATGATGGACGGCCTGCGCGGCGTCAAGGAAACCTGGCCTGCCGCGCTGGTTGCGGGCCTGAGCTTCGCCGTTACCCAGTTCTTCACCTCGAACTACATCGGCCCGGAACTGCCGGACATCACCTCGGCCCTGGCCAGCCTGATTTCCCTGACCCTGTTCCTGAAAGTCTGGCAGCCCAAGCGCAGTGCCGGCGCGCAAATCGCTGGCGCAACGTCCGGCACTGCCGTCACTGCCAGCGCCGGTGGCTTTGGCCTGCCTCGCAACACCCTGGCTTCGCCTTACAGCCTGGGGGAAATTTTCAAGGCCTGGTCGCCGTTCCTGATCCTGACCGTGCTGGTCACCATCTGGACCCTCAAGCCGTTCAAGGCGATGTTCGCCGCCGGCGGCGCGATGTACAGCTCGGTATTCAACTTTGCGATCCCGCACCTGGATCAACTGGTGATCAAGGTTGCGCCCATCGTTGCTACGCCAACGGCCATCCCCGCGGTATTCAAGCTTGATCCGATTTCCGCCACCGGCACGGCGATTTTCTTCTCCGCCCTGGTATCGATGCTGGTGCTGAAGATTGATTTCAAAACTGGTCTGACCACCTTGAAAGAAACCTTTTATGAGCTGCGCTGGCCGATCCTGTCCATCGGCATGGTGCTGGCCTTTGCCTTCGTCACCAACTATTCGGGCATGTCATCAACCATGGCCCTGGTGCTGGCGGCTACCGGCGCGGCATTCCCGTTCTTCTCGCCATTCCTTGGCTGGCTCGGGGTATTCCTGACGGGTTCAGATACTTCATCCAACGCACTGTTCAGCTCGCTGCAAGCCACCACCGCGCACCAGATCGGCGTCAACGACACCTTGCTGGTAGCGGCGAACACCAGCGGCGGCGTGACCGGCAAGATGATCTCACCGCAGTCGATTGCCGTGGCATGCGCCGCCACTGGCCTGGTGGGCAAGGAATCCGACCTGTTCCGCTTTACCCTCAAGCACAGCCTGTTTTTCGCGACGATCGTCGGGCTGATCACCTTGGCCCAGGCTTACTGGTTCACCGGTATGCTGGTGCACTAAGACCTGCACGCGATAGGGTAAGAACCGACGCCGGGCAGCGATTCCGGCGTCAGCTATTTCTGGAGGACCGATGAGCCTGCCTGCTGCTTTTCTGAGCGACGCCGCACAACTGATCCCGAAAGATCGTCGTTTCGACGATCCACTTTCCACCCTCGCCTTCGGCACCGACGCCAGCTTTTACCGACTGATCCCACAACTGGTGATCCGGGTTGAATCGGAAGATGAAGTGGTGGCGCTGCTGCAACTGGCCCAGCGCGACCGCGTGCCGGTGACCTTTCGTGCGGCGGGCACCAGCCTTTCCGGACAGGCCATCAGCGACTCGGTACTGATCGTGCTGGGGGACAATTGGAACGGACGCGAGATTCGCGGCCAGGGCACACAAATCCGCTTGCAGCCCGGCGTGATCGGGGCGCAGGCCAACGCCTGGCTGGCGCCATTCGGGCGCAAAATCGGTCCGGATCCGGCGTCGATCAATGCCTGCAAAATTGGCGGCATCGTCGCCAACAATGCCAGCGGCATGTGCTGCGGCACGGCGCAGAATACCTATCACACCCTGGCGGGCATTCGCTTGGTACTGGCCGACGGCAGCCGCCTGGACACGGAAGATCCGGCCAGTGTTGCGGCCTTTCGCCAACGTCACGGCGACCTGCTTGAACGCCTGGCAACCCTGGGTCGCGAAACCCGGGCAAACGCTGAGCTGGCTGCAAAAATCCGCCACAAATACCGTCTGAAAAACACCACCGGCTTGTCACTCAACGCCCTGGTGGATTTCGACGAGCCACTGGATATCCTCAGCCATTTGCTGGTCGGCTCCGAAGGCACCCTGGGCTTTATCAGCGCAGTGACCTACGACACGGTGATCGACCACCCGAACAAAGCCTCGGCCCTGATCGTGTTCCCGGATGTGGAAACCTGCTGCAACGCGGTGACCGTACTCAAAACCCAACCTGTTTCAGCGGTTGAACTACTGGACCGCCGCAGCATGCGTTCGGTGCAGGACAAACCCGGCATGCCGGCTTTCGTACAGCAGCTATCGGAAAATGCCTGCGCCCTGCTGATCGAATCCCGCGCCGCCTCGCCCTCGCTGCTGCATGAGCAACTGGCACTGATCATGGCTTCCCTGGCCAGCTTCCCAGTGGAGAAACAAGTCGACTTCACCGAAGACCCGGTGGAAAACGCGCGCCTGTGGGCGATCCGCAAAGACACCTTCCCCGCCGTAGGCGCCGTGCGCAAAACCGGCACCACCGTGATTATCGAAGACGTGACCTTCCCGGTGGAACAACTGGCCATCGGCGTCAATCGCCTGATCGAGCTGTTCGACAAACATCACTACGACGAAGCGATCCTTTTCGGACACGCCCTGGAAGGCAATCTGCACTTTGTGTTCACCCAAGGCTTCAACAGCGCGCAAGAAGTCGCACGCTACCAGGCGTTCATGGACGACGTCGCCCAGTTGGTGGCCGTGGAGTTTGGCGGCTCGCTGAAGGCCGAGCACGGTACCGGTCGCAACATGGCGCCCTTTGTCGAACTGGAATGGGGCAGCGATGCCTACCAGTTGATGTGGCAACTCAAGCGTCTGCTCGACCCCAACGGCATTCTTAACCCGGACGTGGTGCTCAGCGAAGACCCGCAAATCCACCTCAAGCACCTCAAGCCACTGCCCGCTGCCGACGAGCTTGTGGATAAGTGCATCGAGTGCGGCTTCTGCGAACCGGTTTGCCCGTCGAAAGGACTGACCCTGAGCCCGCGCCAGCGCATTGTGATCTGGCGCGATATCCAGGCCAGGAAACGCGCCGGTATCGACACCACTGAACTGGAAGCGACCTATCAATACCAGGGCATCGACACCTGCGCGGCCACCGGGCTTTGTGCTCAGCGCTGCCCCGTGGGAATCAATACCGGCAACCTGGTGAAAAAGCTGCGCGGCCGCGACGCCGACCGTACGAAAACCGCCGAATGGTTGTCCACGCATTTCGCCACAGCACTGCAAGGTGCGCGCTTCACCCTGCACGTAGCCAACGGCGCGCGCATGCTGCTGGGCGCGCCGCGACTGGCGAAGCTCTCGGCCACGGTGACCCGCCTGTCCAAGGGGCAAATCCCCCAGTGGACCAACGCCATGCCGCAACCGGAAAAGGCCATTCGCTTCAGCCCCGCCGTGAGCGATGAGCGACCCCGCGTGGTGTACCTCGCTGCCTGCGTATCACGCGCGATGGGCCCGGCAGCCGGCGACCACGAGCAGATGTCGCTGTACGACAAAACCCGCAACCTGCTGGAAAAAGCCGGTTACCAGGTAGTCTTCCCCGACAATCAGGACAACCTCTGCTGCGGCCAACCATTCGCATCCAAGGGCTACGCCGAACAAGCCGAACACAAACGCCAGGAACTGATCGGCGCCCTGCTCCACGCCAGCCGTGGCGGCCTCGACCCGATCTACTGCGACACCAGCCCGTGCACCCTGCGCCTGGTCCAGGACCTGGCCGAAACCCGTCTCGACCTCTACGACCCGGTACGCTTTATCCGCACGCACCTGATGGACCGCCTCGACTTCACCCCCCAGGAAGCCCCGATCGCCGTGCATGTCACCTGCAGTACCCAACACCTGGGAGAGAGCCAGGCGCTGATCGACCTGGCCAGGCGTTGCAGCAAAAACGTGGTGATCCCTGAAGGCATTCATTGTTGTGGTTTTGCCGGCGACAGAGGCTTTACCACGCCCGAACTGAATGCCCACTCGCTACGCAGCCTGAAGGACGCGGTGCAGTATTGCAGCGAGGGCATCTCCACCAGCCGTACGTGTGAGATTGGCCTGACACAACACGGTGGAATTGATTACCACGGCCTGGTGTACCTGGTGGATCGAGTAACCCAGGCGCGCGCCCACTAGGGCCGCCCTCTTTGGGTGCAAAACCTAATGATTTCGGGGTTTTTCGACTAATCCAGCGACAAAACAGAACCCCTGCGCGCCGGCGTAGTCATCTGCATAGGCCTCGACAAACGAGGCTCATCAGTGACCTCGCTGGCTGCACGGAAAACCGGCAGCATCGAGCCCTATTTGCACAAGGAGATACCCATGAAGCGTTCCGCTCTTGCTGGTTTGTTCATTACCGCTGCGATGCTGGCGTCCCCCGCGTTTGCGGCCGGAACAAAAGACGATCTGTGCCAAATCAACCTGGACAAAATCAACAACGGTAAAGCGTTGCTCGCCACCGACACCAGCGGCAAATCTGGCGAAATCGACACCGCCGTTTCCCAAGCCAAGGCAGCCCATGCGGCAGGCGATGACAAGAAATGCATCGAGATCACCTCCAAGGCCCTGCAAAGCCTGCAAGACTCGGACAAAGGCGGCAATCAGTAACTCGCTGATTGCCCGAGGCCAACCTTCGGGTTGGCCTTCTGTGGCCGATTGACGTACACTGCACAGGCTTGTCACTCACTAAGAAACAACGAGTTACAAGCACGGGGCCGTTTAGGATTCGACGCCGGTTGCGAAACTTTAGGTGCATGCCGAGTTGGTAACAGAACTCGTAAATCCACTGTTGCAACTTCTTATAGTTGCCAATGACGAAACCTACGGGGAATACGCTCTCGCTGCGTAAGCAGCCTTAGCCCTTCCCTCCTGGTACCTTCGGGTCCAGCAATCATCAGGGGATGTCTGTAAACCCAAAGTGATTGTCATATAGAACAGAATCGCCGTGCAGTACGTTGTGGACGAAGCGGCTAAAACTTACACAACTCGCCCAAAGCACCCTGCCCTTCGGGTCGCTGAGGGTTAACTTAATAGAAACGGCTACGCATGTAGTACCGACAGCGGAGTACTGGCGGACGGGGGTTCAAATCCCCCCGGCTCCACCAAATAAGCTATACAAATCAGGCACTTAGCGTTTATCGCAAGTGCCTTTTTTGTGCCTGAATGGGTGGTTTTGGCTCGGTTATGCCAGCTTAATGACAGCCTTAACGTCGGCCGTATACATCACCGCATGGATCCGAAAATGGCAGAGCAACACGAATCAGCTTCTGACGGTAAACCGGAATACTCGGCAGAGCTCAACGAGCTCATTCAGAAACACAACGAGTCCCAGCAAGCTACCGTTGGGAGGGCTCAAGATCTGGTAAAAATGTTGCTCTTAACGAGCGGGGGTGCGCTTGCGGTATGCGCAAATTTTTTCTCGGCAAAGGTAAACATACCTCTGCAGGCTGTGTTGCCGATCCAATTTGCCTGGGCGACACTGTCAATCGCCATCGTTTTGTTCGGCACCGTTTTGCTATTGATGCTAGCGCGGGATTATTTTTTTGGCGAGATTCAAGGCGGCATCATCGAAGCGGCCTTGCACAAGGTAGATAGCGAGGAAAAACCGATGTCCCCGCACTGGGATCTTTGGATATGGGCGCCGGGATTACTCGGATTTGTGGCCTTTATCATCGGAATGGGAAGTTTCACGCTTTCGGCTTGTCTATTTTTGTCGGCAAATAATTGATCTCGCAAATCCGATAATGCAGCAGTATGGGCTGGAACAGTGCATAAGCCACGTGATACGTGGCTTTCAGCATTTCACTGTCTAAAACCATACCGTAATTTAGGCGCGTTTTAGGTCAGTGAATTCGCGGTAGGCGGGGTTAGTTTTAGACAGATATCAGCCCCTTTTTTACACGGTTTTGCCGTCAATCCTCACGATGGCGGTGCTTGTGTCAGAGTTCGGAATCCGCACCTCCACCCGCTTACCCGATTCGGTAGTCACCGTAATGACCACGCTCGTGGGAGGCGGTCGCAGATCATCACCGCATATCAGTTCTACAACGTCCTCGCCTGACGCACTCTCGCCGAGCGTATCCCACAAATCGCCGTTAACGAGTGGTGCCGTTACTTTGATTGACATCCCGTACTCCCGCTTGGTTAGGTTTGCAGTCTGACGCTACCAGATGCGCAGGAAATATTCCTGCGTCATACCAGGGAAAGCTAGAAGCTGGCTTTTTGGTCTGGGGGTTTTAAAGGGCTTCAGGGGGCATCGCCCCCCCCTGAAATCCCCTAAAAAACGCAGGAATGGTACAAAAAGTGGTACGAGATTACCTTATGAGTTTGAACATTATGGACGGGTGATTCATAAAGGCCTCGCGTCCGTGCTCAATCATGTTAGACGCTTGAAAAGAATCTTCAAAATTAACGCAATTAGCAATTACAACGGAATCGTCACCTACATAAATTCCAGCAGCTTCTGAATACCTTTTTTCCGAGACATTCGTATGTATATTTGCTACCAAGCCATCAAAATAAAATCGGTAGCTATTTAGCATTAATGGTCCATTACCTGCGCCAGCATCTAAGGGAGTCGACATTTTTAGCGGCCCTAGATTGTGCCGCGCCCCGCGGGTAACCATCTGAGTCAGGTGTACTGGAAAAAAACTCAAAGGAAAAGGATTCATATTTAAAACCATCAACCTAAGCTTCTCCAACTCAGAATACTGCAGTTCAATATCTGCGTATTGCGGCATGTCAGAGGCTGCAGCCCTCCAAAGCAAACTTAGAAAAAACACTCGTAACTTCAGGACTTCCAAACCAGGAACCAAGCGGACTAGTTGCTCGGTTCCCGGATACGGAATTATATTATCCTTGATTTCCGCTTCTTCTCCCCACCCACTCCAAACTAAGCGCGCTTTGCGGAGCTCGGTCGCAGCAAAGCTGTCCAAGTCGGCGAGAATATCTTCCCCTGCGCGAGTGACCAGTTCACGGTCATACCAACTGGTCGGCCTCCTGGTTGGCCGACCTCCGGGCGCTCCATCGATAAAATAGCACCCATTACTCGGGGCGGAGAACGCTTGGGGAATCATGTGTGATTTCACAAACTTCCCGGATTTCAATGTCAGCTTGCATGTCCCTATAGTCACGATCTGCCTCCGGCACTGGGTGACGGTTAGGGTGCCCTAATTTCTTCTGCGCGGCAAAATGACACCATGAAAAATCTATGGTAGTTTTTTCGCCTCTCTGGACATCAGCCACACGACCATTTCAGGTCGCTGTGCATCCGACCAGTTGGGTAGCTGCCACCGACCTCCTGGAAACACCGTGCGAGCGGAAAAAGGAAATAGGCAGAGATAGTCTGAACCTCCTTGCCAACTGCAATATGAGACCGGGAGAACAGCTAGGGAGGATTGCCATGCGCATTTCTGAACAGGCTGGTTCAGCAGCTTTACACCTTCGCCTCACGGCGTTAGGCAGCTTCGTCGGAGTGCTTTGCGCTTCTGGTGTCGCCCCGGTAATCGCTGTTGTGCTGGGGTTAATTGCTGCTGCTGTTTTAAACAGGGTGTAAAGCTAGGGTGGTCATGGACGCGAACGTGACCACTCGAACCTTGTCCAGCCTCTTCCGGCGATCTGCCGAACCAGCCATGCTAATTTTTTCGCCCTCGAATGTAGGTCAATGCGTTAGCGCCCTGACATACGCCTGGCAGGCCTGCAGCGCGATCAGTCCCCGGTCGCCTTCGTCGGTGATGGCGATAATTCGTTGAGCATGCGCTGGGTCAAGTTGGGCTCGACGGGTTGCATGAACCACGCCGACGGAGTCGGGGGCGGTAGGCACTCGGCAATCACGGGCTGAATCTGTGGCGTCGAGAAGGACTGACAACCGTACATCAGCAGTAGCAAGGCGGTCGCGCAGGCGGGCCTGGTCACGTTGGGCATCGGAAAGCTCTCGGGTGTGTTGTTGATCTTGGGCATTCAGTTGATGTTCCAGGGCCTGGCGCTTGCCCTGCTCGACCTGCTGTTGTCGTAATGCGGCCTGGGACAGTTGATTCGCCGCCTCTGCGTGCAGCGCTGCCTGGCGCTCGAGCACGCTTGTATAACGCCAGTCCTGCACCTGCCAGGCCGCCCCGAAGGCGCTCAGCAGCGCCACCAGCAGGCCGAGCAGGTTCTGCACAGCCACCCTCATGGCACATCCCTGAAGAAGACGTGACGCCCGAGGCGCAATGTCTGCTTGGCTTTCGCCGCCCAGGCCGGAGGCTTCGCCATGGTCGTCGCGTAGTAATGCGTTGCGCCCCCCGTGGGGTCCGGTACCGAGCCCGTCATCACCTGGTCGGCCACGATCTGCGCCTCGGCAAGCTCCCGGAACGGAATCTGCTTGGCGCCACTGAGGTAGGCATAGTTCGGATCATTCCTGTTCCAGCAACTGAACTGGTATCCGGACAGGCGCGCAACATGATGCAGTTCGCACTATGGACCGGCCTTCGAACCAGTGAGCTGGTGGCTCTGGACTGGGGCGATATCGATTGGCTGCGCGAAGAGATCATGGTGAGCCGGGCGATGACTCAGGCCGGCAAGGGTAAGGCAGAGACCACGAAGACTGCCGCCGGGCGCAGGAGCGTGAAGCTGCTCCGGCCGGCATTGGAGGCATTGAAGGCGCAAAAGGCACATACCTTTTTGGCTGACGCCGAAGTCTTCCAGAATCCACGCACGCTTGAGCGCTGGACTGGCGATGGGCCGATCCGAAAAACGATGTGGGTGCCGGCGATGAAGAAGGCTGGCGTCAGATATCGAAGGCCATATCAGACCAGGCATACCTACGCTTCGATGATGCTCTCAGCCGGAGAGCATCCGATGTGGGTGGCCAAACAGATGGGGCACACTGACTGGACTATGATTGCGAGGGTATATGGACGATGGATGCCATCGGCCGATGACGAAGCAGGCGGCAAGGCAGAAAAAGCTTTCGCTAGTGTTGAGATCTATCAGACAGCGCTTCTGCTCAAAAAGTACTAACTGAAGCCCATTAAGCTGTGAACACCAAGTGTTCGACCATTGAAAACTAAGTCGACTTTTTCTCAGTTTTTTCCGGATCTGCTTCTTCCTTTTTAGGCTTCCCAAACAACCAATAGGCAGCGATACCGTACAACCCTAAAACCGTGGCAGTGGTAGAAGTTATGAATGCCACCGCGACGGTATCGGAGAGGTGAAACTTAATGTAGTCCAGCCCGGAAAAAATAGGAGTAAACCACTGTCCAAAACCTTGAAACAAAACAACTATCCAAACAACAACAATCCAAACAATCGTTAATCCAAATAGTCGGCTTGAGTGTTTTTTTCGGAGTTTATGAAGCTGGCGGCGCTCCTTTAGCTGATGTTCCAGCTCCTCCACTTTAGCCATCAGCGTTCTATAACGGATAAAGTCCAGTGGTTGGCCAAAAGTATCATCGCCAGCGGACTCCGCGCGCGAACCGCCCTGTAGAAGCTCTTCCTCAGGAGAAAACTCTAGTTCTAGGGGTGGCAGAGGATCCTGTACATATGTAGTGTCAGGACCCTCTTGGGGCTCATCCGGCGCTGGTGGCATGCTTCCGCTTTACTCTTCCTTGATAATACTCACGAATAACATCGTTGGGGATGTCGTCATATTTACACTTTTCCCAAACCTTACTCCACGGGCTTCCTACTTGGTGAGTAATGTTAGAAAGCGTCCAAGCATCATAAGTTTTGTAGGCTTCCCAAACACTCCGAATTGCCTGGAATTCAGTTCCGTCTGGGTCGAGCGTTCGCTCCTCTGGCGCAATTACGGGGCTGACGGCTCCTTTCCCAAAATTTCGAAGCTTTTCGTAAAGTGTCGGAATAACAGGGCCAAAATCCCACGCCCTAATTGGCTCCTCAATTAGAGGACAGCCGTCATACGCGGCGAGATGCACGCCGTGCGCAAAGAAGACAAGCTTCTGAAGCTTCATATTCGTGAGAACACGCCCCTCATGGGCAGCCAGGTCAAGGAAAGCCTGAGCTACAGCTGTTGCCGTTGTCATAAATGCCCCCCTGTCATTGTTAGCATCTTGCTAAGTAAAAATGAGGCGTGAGTCTGCCGAAGTCAAGGGGCAAAGTCAATTTATCCTTGACACGCGCAGCATGCCTCGTTCCTGTACAAATCATAACGAATTACTGTATAGACAACCAGTTAAATTTAGGGTTCACGAGCACACTCTATTGCTCGCTGGCCACCCCCAGAAAAATAGCCAGCCGACACAGTGAGCCCCCTCAACAATGCTTTTTGTAATGACAGCAAAATGGCAGCTTGAAGGCTGAAAGCCTTGTAATTCAAGCAATGGACGCGGGTTCAAATCCCCCCGGCTCCACCAAATACGAAGCACCACCAAAACCCGCCTCGTGCGGGTTTTGCTGTTCTGGGCTCCTGAAAACACACCGCCGATGGAACCTTCGGATTTTTCCCGCAAGACATCGCGCCCTTGGTGAACTGGTGCTCATCAATCGACACGACTAGCCTTGAAACGTCGCTGCAAAATCAGCGACCGGGTTTAGCAGCTCGGTTAATATCAAGGCATGCAATGCCACCATCCGTTCAAGCGAGCATCCGCGTTCGCTAGTCCGCGTTATGGCGGCTGTGCGTGGGGCACTTTCGAGTGCGCTGGGTTCCTTGATTCCTGGTCTGCTAACCCGCGTACAGTCGCCACCCTTTTCGTTTAGCAGCGATGTCTGGCGACTCCACCAATCAAGGAGTTGCAGTCATGAAAAAGCACAGCCCCAACCCTCCATGCCCCAGCCAATCCGGCACGGATATCTTCTGTATCGCCCAAAACATCGACCCCGAAACCCTGCTCGTACAGGCCTGCGAAACCCTCGCCTCACTGAACGCGATCACTACCGACCTGGCTTTCGAGTTCGATGGCGCCTTTCGCCATAAACTCCTCGCCACCCAGCAATTGAGCGTCCTCGGTGAGTTGCTGGTGACGCGCGCACTGGACATTCTTGTGCCAACGGCAGATTCAGAAGCTACGGGAAGGTCCGTTTCCTGACAGGAAACATGACGATCCGTTTGAGCGCCCCATAAGTAAGAAAAAGGTGAGGGTCTATTTTCTTTTAAGATAAACCCCACCTTTGTTGAAACATAAGGATGTGTGCCGCAGTGAACAAGAATTCCTACGCCTACCTGATACCTGTCGTGCTGGGCGTACAGCTTCTGTTGGCCGTGCTGTTTATATGGCAGTTCAGCATCTCACCGGCCATCCACTTCAAACCGGTCGCGGAGAAAGCCTGTTTATCCGTATCTCTCGTCCTGACCCTGGCTGCGTCCGTGATTGTCTGGCGGGTAAGAAAACCTCAGCTGCGGCTCGAAAAAAAATGGACCCTGCTTAAGGCGTTTGCCGGGATGTTCATCCTATGCACGCTGTTCTCGGTGACGCTGTTTTCGTTGGCCATTTTATGTTCGGGCGGCACCCGCAGCAGCTATACGGCTCACTACGAATATTCGTCGGGCGGCAGTAAAAGCTGCAGCGGAATCACGGTCTTCGATGCTGAGCTGAATAATACGATTAAAATCTGCCGCCCCACGTGGATCGGTTATCGCGATGAAGTGAGGGTGGTGAAAGTCAGCAATGACCTGGGGATCGTTGTGAAAGAGGCCGTTATCCTTTGAGCGAGAAAGCCCTCCAGACCCTGATCAGCAGCGATGCCCAACGCTGGCACCTACTGGACATCGTCCGCTCCCTCGCCCTCCCCGACTGCTGGATCGGCGCCGGCTTCGTACGTAACGCCGTATGGGATCACCTCCACGGTCGCCCCCAATCACCACTGACCGGTGACGTCGACGTACTGTGGTTCGACGCCACCTGCACCAGCCCCGACGAAGACCGCCGCCTCGAAGCCCTCTTACACGCAGCAGAACCCTCCATCGACTGGTCCGTCAAAAACCAGGCCCGCATGCACCTGCGAAACGGCGATGCACCTTACCGCAACGCCAGCGATGCCATGCGCTTCTGGCCAGAGACCGCCACCGCAGTAGCCGTCAGAAGAACCGCAGAAGACCTATGCGAAGTTTCAGCCCCTCTCGGCCTGGAGGACCTGTTCAATCTCCAACTCAAACCCACGCCCCGCTTCACCCAGGAAAAACACGCCATCTACCAACAACGCATCACCTCCAAAGGCTGGCTAACCCACTGGCCACTGCTGAAACAACCCTGACCCCACAAAAACCTCACATTCATTCACGAATTATTAAGAATCGCCCTCGTATACTCACCGATCGCCCGGACTGTTCCCCCGAACGGCCCCCTGCCCCGGTAGCTAGAATCCATGACGCGTTCCGCTCCTCTGCTGCTCCTGCTCGCTGCGCTGTTGTTCTTCTTCTCCCTTGGCAATCACGAGTTGCAAGGCTCGACCGAGGCCCGTGTGGCCGGGATCGCCATGGCCATGCACCTGGATAACGATTGGGTGGTGCCGCGACTGTTCCGTGAACCCTTCCTGGAAAAACCGCCGCTGAGCCTGTGGCTCGACGCCGGGGCGATTCGCCTGTTTGGCGGTACCACTTGGGCAGTGCGCCTGGCGTCGGCATTTGCCGGGCTGTTCAGCGTGATGCTGCTGTACGGGATGCTGCGCAAGTTTGGCCGGCCCAAGACGCTGGCGTTTGTCGCGGGCCTGATGCTGGCGACCATGGCCAGTTACTGGAGCAACGTGCGCGGTGTGGGTGAGGACTCGCTGCTCACCCTTGGTGTCACCATGGCCCTGCTGGCGTTCTATCAGGCCGCTCGGCCCGCGTCGGAGCGTGACAGTTCCAACCTGGGCACCTGGTTGCTGTTCACCCTCGGGATGGTGATCGCCACCTTGAGCAAAGGGGTTCTGGGCCTGGCCATGCCGGGTGTGGTGATCTTCGTCTATCTGGCCAGCACCAGCCTGATGGACAAACAATTCAAGCTGGGCGACTGGATCAAGCCCGGGCTGTTCACGCTGCTGGCGCTGGTGCCGCTGATGATCTGGCTGGGTTTCCTGTACCAGCGCGACGGGTTGCAGGGGGTACGTGAAGTGCTGCTGACCAACAGTGTCGGGCGCTTCAGCGGTTCGTTTGTCGAAGCCGGTCACTACGAGCCGTTCTATTACTACATCGTCAAACTGCCCGAAGCCTTTTTGCCCTGGAACATCCTGGTGTACCTGGGGCTGTGGCACTTCCGCAAAAGCCTGGTGCGTAACCGCTACCGGCTGTTTTTCAGCATATGGCTGGTGGCGCAGTTCACCCTGCTGACGTTCGCCTCCAGCAAGCGCACGGTTTACCTGATGGCCTTGACGCCCGCCGCTGCGGTGCTGGCCGCCGAGTATGGCGGCGTGCTGCTGGGCTGGCTGAAAAGTCGTGGGCAGGTTTCACACGTTGCCGAACACGTTTATGAAAACCGACGGGGTCTGGTAGGTGGCTTCTTCACCGTGGTGGTGGCCTGCTACCTGATTGCGGCTTTCTGGTTCGCGCCCAAGGCCGATGTGCGCCAGTCGTTTGTGCCGGTGATCAGCCAGATCCAGGCGATGCAGGCGCAGGGCAAAGAGGTGGTGCTGTATCAAGCCAACGAGCGAATCGCCGGGGCCGGGGTGTTTTACATGCAGGGTTATTTGACGATTCTGCAAACGCCGGAAGAACTCAAAAGCTACCTCGCGGCCAAGCCCGGCAACGTGGCCCTGGTGGACAATACTGACCGGCTGAACGTCCCGGTGACGGTGGTCAAGGAGATGGCGATCAACCGTCAGCCGTACTATTTCGTCGAGCAGTAGGGCCTGTCACCACAGCGCCAGGTCGTACGTGAGGTAGACCCGGTAGTTGTCACGATCGCTCGCATAGGTCGAGCGATACGTGGCCTTGCGCAACTCGATGCCTACGCCTTTGAAGGTGCTGTCCTGGATCACGTAGCGCAGGTTGGTGTCCGACTCCCACTCGCGGGCTTCGCGGCCCTTGAAGTCACCGTTCTGGCCCTTGTAGTAACGGGTCATGAAGGTCAGGCCTGGCAGCACGGCGGCAAAGTCGTAGTCATAACGCAGCATCCAGGTTTGCTCACCGGCCTGGATGAATTTGCCGACACCTGCGTTGCTGAAGGAATACACCGTCGACACGCTGGCGTAGGGCAACGCGGTATTGCCGGTGACTTTCTGATAACCCACGCCCAGCGCCTGCGGCCCTAGCCGGTAGGTGAACAACCCGCTGAACATGTCGCTGTCGACCTTGCCATTGCGTGCCTCGCCCGCTTCGTTGCTGATGAAGTAACGCAAGTCGCTGGTCAGGCTGCCGGCACCCACTGGCTGTTTATGCACCAGGCCAAAGAACTGCTGGCGATAGAATTCACGCATTTCGCCGTAGTACCAGGTACCGCTTAGCTTGGGCGTGAAGGCATAGGTGGCGCCGGCGAAATCAAAGTCGCTGCCCTTTTTGCCGCTGTAACCCTGGGGATAAATGTCCACGCTGTCGGTCGAGTTTCGCAGCTTGAACTTGTCCAGGTGCCCGGCGTGCACGTACAGGTTACGGACGCCGCTGTACTCGACCTGAGTGCCCTGGAATGTTTGCGGCAGCAGCCGGCCATCGTTGTACACCAGCACTGGAATCTTCGGCAGCAGCGTGCCGGTTTTCACCACGGCTTCACCGATGCGCATCTTCGCGGTCACGCCCAGGCTTGAGAATTCGCTGGCCGCGCGGCCATCGTCGTGCACCGGCAATAGCCCGGTGCCGGCATGGGCGCGGCTGGAGTCGAGCCGGATCCCCGACAACCCCAGCGCATCGAGGCCGAAACCCACCGTGCCTTCGGTATAACCCGATTGCAGGTTGAGCAAAAAGCCCTGGGCCCACTCCTTGCGGTCCTCGCCGCCGTCGCGGTAACCGTCGTTGAAATAGTAATTGCGCAAGGTCAATTTGCCGTGGGAATCCTCCCAGAAACCCTGGGCCATCAGTGCCGGTGACAGGCTCGCCAGCAAGCCTGTGCACACCACTGCTCCCCTCGTGAAAAGCTCACGCATAACCGTCTCCCGAATGCCGTATTGTGGTTTTTTATGGGCAGTTGCTGCCTGCGACACGCTGGACGGCGCCTCGCATTGCGGCGGACACTAACGGCTCCTCGAACGCCCGGCAACGTTATGCGAGAAGCGCATCAGGCTATGCGCAAAGCCCTCAAACCACAGGAAAATCACGGTGAATCTCAAGCAGCTCGAAGCCTTCAAGGCGATCATGTCCACCGGTTCGACCATCGGTGCGGCGACCCGCATGGGCCTGTCGCAATCCGCGGTCAGCCGGTTGTTGAGCCAGCTGGAAGAGGCATTGGGTTTCGCGTTGTTCCTGCGCAAAAAGGGCCGCTTGATGGCGACCCCGGAGGCTGAAGAACTGCTCGCCGAAGTGGCCGGCCTGGTCGACGGCATGCAGCGTATCCAGCGCCTGGCAGATGAGATGCGCGTGGGCCGTTCGCGCAAGAGCCTGATCAAGGTCGGGGTGCCCACCAGCATGACCCAGGAGCTGCTGCCGCGGATCGTCGCCGAGTTTCTCAAGGGCCGGGAAGACATCGTCGTCGAGCTGCTGACCGGTTCCTACGACATGATCGAACGGGCCGTGCTCGACCGTTCCGCCGACCTCGGTTTTGTGCGCTTGCCTACCGAGATTCCCGACTTCGAGATTGAACCGGTGCTGGAAACCGAAGGCGTGTGCGTGATGCCCGCTGACCATCCGCTGACCCGCCACGCCTGCATCGAAGTGCAACACTTGCGGGACGTGCCGCTGGTAATGCTGGGCCGGCAACGGGCCCTGCGGGCGGAGTTGAACCAGGTGTTTCGCGCAGCCAACCTGACGCCACAGGTGCGGGTGGAAGTGCACTCGGTGGGCGCCGCGTGCAGCTTTGTCGCCGAGGGTTTGGGGGTGTCGATCGTCAATGGTTTGCTGGCCAGCCACTTCATGCATTTGCCGATTGTGGTCCGCCCGTTTCGACCGGCTTTGCCCTATGCATTCGGCCTGGCGTTTCGCGCGGATGAACCCAGGTCCAAGGTGGTGACGGCGTTTGCCGAGCACCTCAAGCACCGCCTGGCCGCACAAAACGCATAGCCCAACCCAGCCCGCGCATAACGTTGTCGCCGCTAAAACTTTGCCCTAGTGTCCGCACCACAAGTGTCACCCGACACAACAATAACAGCGCACACCGGGGCAACCAGCATGACCGAACCGCAGATCGTCCGTACCCACTCGCCCACTGAAACGCCGGTGGAAAAACCCGCGCAGCGCAAGCAGATCAACCCGGCCATCATTCTGTTGAGCATCGTGCTGCTGGCTGTCGCCTTCACCTACGCGGTGAACTCGGGCAAGTTCCAGCGCCAGAACGGCCTGGTGGTTCCGGGCTCCTATCAGGTGCTGGAAAAGCACGACTCCCTGGGCCAACTGTTCTCCCTCGAACCGCGCAAGGCCAGCGATACGGTCGCTCGGCCGGTATCGTTGGTCGAGGGCTTCATGGCCATTCCCCAAGGCATCGAAAAACGCGCCGCGCTGATTTTCATGGTGCTGTTCATCGGTGGGATGTTCGGCGTGTTGAACAAGGCCGGTGTGATTGATGCCGGTCTTGAACGCCTGCTGGGGCTGACCCGGGGCAATATCTACGTGCTGGTGCCCAGCCTGATGCTGGTGTTTTCCGCCGGCAGCACCTTCATGGGCCTGGCCAAGGAATTCATCCTGATCGTGCCGTTGATGGTGGCCATGGCCAACCGCCTGGGGCTGTCGAACCTGATCGGCCTGGCCATCGTGGCCATCTCGGTGAAGATCGGCTACCTGGCCTCCATCTCCAACCCGGTAGCGCTGTCCGTGGCGCAGCCGATGGTGGGGCTGCCGATTTTCAGCGGCCTGAGCATGCGCGTCCTGGCCTACTGCACGTTCCTGCTGGTGGGCATCGCGTTCGTACTGTGGAGTATCCGCAAGCACGGGTTTGATGCCAGCGCGCAGATCACCTTCGAACGCAAACCGCTGCCCCTGCGCCACCTGCTGAACCTGATCGTGCTGGGGGCCGGTATTGGTTTCCTGGTATACGCCTCGAACCGCTGGGAGTGGAAATACCACGAGCTGTCGGCGTTCTACCTGCTGCTGACCGTGGCGTTCAGCGTAATCGCCGGCCTGGGTGCCAGCACCGCCGCCAGCGCCTTTGTCGACGGCATGAAAAAGGTGCTGATCGCCGGTGTGTTGATCGGCCTGGCGACCGCCGTGGAAATCATCCTCAGCACCGGCCAGGTGCTCGACACCATCGTCAACAACCTCGCCAACCTGGTGGGCGATCATGGCCCGGTGGTCTCGGCCTACGGCATGTTCTTCGCACAGCTGGGCCTGGATGTACTGATCCCGTCCACCTCGGGGCAGGCGGCGGTGACCATGCCGATCTTCGGGCCGCTGGGACAGCTCTCCGGCGTCAGCCCGCAAACCACGGTGTTCGCGTTTTTGATGGGCAACGGCCTGACCAACATGATCACCCCGACCTCCAGCGGCCTGTTGGTATTGCTGGCCACCGCCAACGTCGGCTGGGGCCAGTGGGCACGCTACATCCTGCCGCTGTTTCTGATCTATGCGGTGCTGGCGATGGTGTTGTTGGCCATTGCCGTAGGCACCGGGTACTGAACCCATGAGTGTTTTTCCCATGCAGACGTTGCACAACCAGATGATCGCCATGCGCGACGGCATCCACCTGGCCACCGATATCTACTTGCCGCCCGGTCCAGGTCCGTTTCCGGTGGTGATCGAACGTACGCCCTACGACAAAAGCAAACCGTCGCGCTCGGAAATCCAGCTCGACGGCCAGCACATCTCCCGCGAGCAGATGGCCGCGCGGCTCACGGCCCAGGGCTTTGTCGCGATCTTCCAGGATTGCCGCGGGCGCTATGCCTCCGAAGGCGTGTTCACCAAATACACCGCCGAGGGCGAAGACGGTTGCGACACCCTGGCCTGGATCGTCGAGCAGCCGTGGTGCAACGGCAAGATTGGCAGCATGGGCCTGTCCTACGCCGCCCACACGCAACTGGCGATGGCCTGCCTGCATCCGCCGGGCCTCGCCAGCATGGTGCTGGACAGCGGCGGCTTCGCCAACGCCTACCAATGCGGGATTCGCCAGGGCGGCGCGCTGGAGCTCAAGCAGGCCACCTGGGCGTTTCGCCAGGCCAAGGAAAGCCCGGCGGCCCTGGCGGATCCGAAGATCCTCGAAGCCCTGGAACAGGAAGACATCCACCAGTGGTTCAAGCGCATGCCGTGGCACGCCGGGCAATCGCCCCTGCGCCATGTGCCGGAGTACGAAGCCTATCTGCTGGAGCAGTGGGCCCAGGGCGACTTCGGCCCGTACTGGCAAGCGCCGGGCATCTACGCCGAAGGGCATTACCACGATCTGCCGGATATCCCGGTGCTGTTCATGTCCAGTTGGTACGACGCCTATGTCAGTTCGACCCTCGCCAACTACGCGGCGTTTTGCGCCGGCAGTACGGCGCAGCATCAGTTGATCATGGGCCCCTGGCTGCATGGTGATCGCAATATCACTCACAGTGGCGATGCGCAATTTGGTGCGCCAGCGGCTTTCGACGGGCAGGTGGCGAAAGACTGGTTGAGCTGCCGCCTGGACTGGTTTGAACGCACCCTCAAGGGTTCACCGCTGCCTGCACCCGCGGCGGTGAAGGTGTTCTTGATGGGCGGTGGCACCGGTGAGCGCGATCAACAGGGGCGCTTGCAACATGGCGGGCACTGGATCGACAGTCATCAATGGCCGCTACCGGATAGCCGGCAACTCACCCTGCACCTCACCGCACAACGCCAACTGCAACCTGAACCACCGACCACCGAGGGCCAGCTCAGCTACTGCGCCGACCCGGCCGATCCGGTGCCGACCATCGGTGGCGCCCTGACCTCCGGCGCGCCGATTTTTGTCGGCGGCGCTTTCGACCAACGCGAGCGTGCGGACTTCTTCGGTACCCGTGGCGACCAGCGCCCCCTGGCCGAGCGCAGCGATGTCTTAAGCTTCCAGACCGAGCCACTCAGCCACGACCTGATCGTCGCAGGCCCGCTGCGCGTGGAACTGTGGATCGACAGCGATGCGCCCGACACCGACTTCACCGCCAAACTGGTCGACGTCTACCCGGACGGCTACGCCATGAACATCACCGACGGCATCCTGCGGGCCCGCTACCGAAACACCTGGGAGCACCCCACCCTGCTGACCCCGGGTGAGCGGGTCAAGGTGGCGATCGAACCCTTCGCCACCTGCAATCTGTTCCAGCGCGGCCACCGGTTGCGCCTGGATATCGCCAGCAGCAACTTCCCGCGCTTTGACGTCAACCCCAACAGCGGCGAAGCACCCGGCCAGGCAGAACATCCCAGGGTGGCGCGCAACACGCTACACCTGAGTACCGATTGCCCGTCACGCCTGATACTGACCGTGGTCGAGGCCTTGAGTAACTAACTACCGCCATCCACACGCCGAGACTGCGCACCCTCAGGGACCATTGACTCCCTGAGGACCGGCCATGCCCGCCCAGCCCCCGAACACATCACCACTTACCCCGGAACAACTGAACGGCTACCTGCTGCAAATCGGTCATCGTCTACAGATTTTCCCCAACGGCCACGCACCGGCAGCGCAGTCTTCTACCGAGTTGCTGGAGGTGCAGGCATTGCACACCGCCCTGGCAGAAGAAAGCCGCTGGAGCCTGCAGAACGCACAAGTGCATTACACCGTCCCCGGCGACTGGCTGATCCAGGGCGAGCCCGGCCGGTTGAACCGCACGCGCATCAGCCAGGCATTGCACAAGAAGCTGGCCGCCCTGGAAATCGAAAGGCGTCCCAACGGCCATTTACGCAAGAACTGGATACTCGACAGCCACCAGCCGATGCTGGAGGCCGAGGCCAGGCTGAAGGTCAAGGATCGCCTGCTCAGCCCTGCCGACCAGCTGCTGGTGACGAATATCGTCAGCGGCCCCGAGCTGCGCCCGGGTATCCATCGCCTGACGTTTCGCTACCGCCAGCAGACCATCGAGTTCGCCGGGGCGTTCGTCCTCACGCGCAGCCAGACACCGGCCACCCACCTGGAAATCGAGGACGGTGATGTGTTGCTGTTCACCCCTTCCCGAGGCCTGGAGGCTTTCACCTCGCTCAAACACCTGGACCGCACGCTGCAGGAGCGCATGAAGCAGTCGGCCTGGCGCCAGGAACTGCTGCAACACTTGCCGCGCCGTTACCAGCACTTGCGCGCGGCAAGTATCTGGCCGCTGGTGCCAGAGCCTATCGACAGCCTCCCGCTGAACGAACACACCTACAACGCCCTGCAGGACAAACAACATCAGGACATCGCGTTTGCCCTTGGCCTGGACGGCCACCCCGCGCCAACAGACGTCGCCAGAATGACCCTCGAACTGGACCAGGCGCTGCGCTGCTCGCCTTGGGACCTGTCCTCGCGCCTGGAACTGCGCGCGCAGCAGTTACTGGAAAAACTGCTCCACGAATCCGCTCCCGACTGGTACCGCAGCGCCAATGAGGCCCAGCGCAAAACCCTCGCCGAGCACCTGCGCACCTATGAACACCTCAGCCTGCAAGTGCTGGCGCTGCTCGGCCCGGCGGCCTCGCCGGAGGCCATGGCGCGCCTGCAATTGCTTGAGCACCTGGACGACAACCTGGATATCCAGGGCCTGATCCCCGAGCAACTGCAGATCAGCACTGAGCGCACCCTTAAGTCGGGCAACTCGTACAACCAGCACAACAACCTGGTGCAACTGGCGGTACGTGGCTTGCACCGTGGCGATGAACACACCGGTTCCGAGTTTCTCGAGCACACCCAACTGACCTACGCCCAGCAGCCATTGCCGCCCGAGTTCCAGGACGTCACCCCGGCTTACCTCGCCGAGCTGCTGGCCAAGGTTCAACCAAGCCTGACCTTCGCCGAAGAACAAAAGCGCGCCCACAGTTTGCCCGCCGTACAGGAAGCCATGCAGCAGATGCTCGACAGCCGCCTGCACGCGCTGGCCTACAGTGCATCGTTGCAAAACCATATCAGCGCGGACGACTACGCACTGCTGCAAACCCTGAGTGAAGGCCCCTCGCCCACACTCACTGCCTGCTGCCTGTTCCTGCACAAGGCTCCGCTCAAGGACCTGTGGGTGCTGCGCCAGACCGATGCAACGGGCGCGGTCAAACGCTTGCTGCTGTGCACGCCTCACGCGCCACGCGCCGAACAGTTCCAGGCCTTTGGCAGCGAGCGGGAATTGCAGGCGCATATCCTCGGCTGGAGCCAGGAGATAGCGTTCGCTCCCGGTTCGCGCAGCATGAAAGACTACCTGCTTGAACAGTTGGTCAGCCGGATCCGGCCCAAATACAGCGCGATGCTTTCCGCCCTGGGTTTTACCCCGGCCAGCCTTGAGTATTTGATGATCAGTTTCGGCGCGCCTTCCACCTACGAGGCCTGCCTGGTGGAAATGAGCACCACGACGCTGGCCATGCAGGCCGATGAATACCTGCATCAGATGCCCAAGTGGCTGAGCCAGGCATCGGCAGCCGACCGACAGAAACTCGCCGATCTCAAGGAACAGGCACTGGGCGCGGCACAGGCCTACGCCGCAAGCCCGGGTAGCCCACAACAGTTTCCCGACTTCGACAGTTACTTGCACAAGGCGGCAAAAGCCGCCCTCAACCAACTGCTCGGCAACCCGATCCCGGCGGTAGACCCAAACCTCGTAGGCGTGATCACCCCTCGCGAACGCGTCAGCTACACCACGCTGTACCGCAACGGCTACGACGCCAGCCTGGGCTTTATCAACCCCGACGCCAGCACCACCGCGCAGTTCAAGGGACCGCCCGGCGTCGACCTGAGTCGACTCACCGCGCAAACGGTGAGCAACTCGGTCAGAGGTACCTGGATCGGTGACCGCTATGTCGCCGAGGTCGAGAAAACCCTGTTGGACCCGCAAGGCCCCCACTATGCATGGCGCCGCAACATGGCCCTGGAGGTTGCCCAACTGCACATGCACGTCGCTGCGCTTGAGTGCTGCCTGCAAGGCTGCCTGGCAACAAGCGACCTGGCCTGGCTGGAAAAAAGCATCGACAGCCTGGCCGATAACAGCGATGCCGTGCGCAATCGGTATCGGCTCTATCCCCTGCACATCAGCGGCCAAGTGATCGATGGCTGCTACCTGTTCCACCACGCCAACGACCTGCCCCTGCTCTACACCCCGCACGCACCGGATGGCATCGCCTTCAGGCCGCAACGGGAATTCAACGAACGCCTGAAAAACCTTGAAGGCATGGACACCTACTACATCAGCCGGGTCGCCAGCGTTGAGCGCGCGGCGTTCGAGCCGAGGTTGCATGCGTTGGTGGCCGGCCTGCCGGCACAGCTCAAGGGGCTGTATTCCAAGCCGGTGTTCGATGAAGTGCCTCGCACCGCACTGCCGCTGAAGAACCTGCATTACCACACCTACGACAAAAAGCTGCGTCACCGTATCGACGAAGTCAAAAGCACCACCACCGGGCGCTTGCAGATGATCATGGAGCTGGTCAGCGTGATCGGCGAAATCACCATTGCCGTGCTGACCGCGCCCTTCCCGGCACTGAGCCTGGCCTTGGGCGGCTTGCTGGTGTTCAAGGATTCGATGCTCGCCCTGCATGCCTACAGCCGCAACGACACCGCCGCCGCGCTGGGACACTATCTGGGTGCGCTGCTCAATGCCGGCGGGACGTTGTTGACCGACCTGCGGCCCCTGCTGTTCGCCCCCGTCAAGCTCGCCCGTCCGCCGTTGCGCCATATTGCCCGGGTGACCAAGGACCAACAGGCCATGAGCTTGATCAAGCAACTACAACCGCAACCCCCATTGCCCCAGGGCATGCAGCCCGTGCTGTTTGCCGGCGACAGCCTGTGGGCCTCGCACACCCCGGACAGCCTGGGGCGATTCCTGTTGTTTCGCTACGACAACACCAGCGGGCAATTGCGCTCCACCGGCAAGCTGGTGAACCAGACGGTGGACGGCCAGTGGCAGCGCTCCGGTGTCATCGGTGGCATGCCTGGCCCGGAAAGGCTCGGGCAGCCCTATGAATTGTCGGAAAAGTTTCGCCGGGACGTAGCGGCCGTCATCGCCCCCGAGGACAGGTCGGCGCTGTTCCTGCAGATCGCCTACCTGGATCGAGACCTCAATACCCACAGCATCTGGATCTCGCGTCGGCAACTCGCCCCGGCACTCAAACAGCACCTGGACAATGTCAGGGCCCTGACGGATGACGCCGACGCGTTTTTTGCACGGTTGCCCGCCGTGGTTCCCCGGGCCGAAACCCTGAACCCGGCGCCAGACATTGCCCTGCGTGATTTGCTCAAGCTGCTGATCGATGACGCGCACCACCTGGTAGTGGGCGAGGCACCGTTTTCCACCGCGGCTAAACAGGTGCTGATCGAAAACATGCAATACCTGCGCGAACTGAACGTGACGGTTCTCTATATCGAGCCGCTGTGGCGCGACATTCATCACTTGAAAACCCACTCACGGTTTTCCAGTGGCTTCTCCAAACGGGCCGAGGGCCAGCTCAAATCCATCGACAAGGAAAATTACCGCGACCCCGACGGGTTGCACGGCCACTGGATGCTGGTAAACACCGCGCAACAGCACGGGATTGAGGTTCGGCCGTTGAACGCCTCAAGCTCCTACGACCTGGAAAACACCCTGTGCCTGTTTGATTCACGCCCGGCCCCGATTCGCTCCAACCGGCTGACCAACTTTTACTCCCACACCCTCATCAACGATGACCAGGCGAAAAAACCGGGCGAGCGCTGGATAGCGTTGGTTGATCAAAAACGCATGAGCACCTATCGCGGCACGCCGGGCCTGGCCGACCTGCAAAAGAGCATTGCGCTGCGGGTCGACGACGCCTTCGACCAACCCACCCGAGTCATCGCGGATGTGGCCGGCGGCATTCCCGGCGATGCCCTGGCCAAGGGCGACCTGAAGCTGTCGTTGCACACGGCACGCCAACCGGCGCCGCACCCGGGCCCCTCGGTGGAGCGCTCACATGCGCTACGGCCAACGCGCCCTCTGCCTGTTGAGGCGCCGCGCCACTTCAGCACCTTTGACCTGCCCCATGAACACCTGGGCCTGATCAGCGAGGAAATCACCTTGCCGATAGGCACGCGTGAAGCGCTCTTCGCCACCGCCTACAGGGAGACCGCCAGCAGCCGTCGCGCAGCGCAAACCACCTTCGACCAGACCCGCAAAAAACTTCAGGATCAGGCCCAGGCGTTTTTTACCGAACACACACCGCCTGCTCGGGGAGCACTGCCTGTGGTCGACCCGGCCCTGGATGAGGCGAAATTTATCGATCAACTGCTGGACACCGCCGATGGCCTGGTAGTCGGCGAAGCCCACGCCGGTACGTCGAGCAAAGGCTTCCTCAGCCGGCACATGGAATACCTGAAGGGCCCGCGAGAAGTAAAAACCCTGTACATGGAGCAACTCACCACCGAGCTGCATCAGGCCGACCTGGATATCGTCCACAGCCTGGGCTTTATGCCAGATGAACTGTGGAGCTACCTCAACGCATTGGACAAAGGCCACGGCGTACCGGCCGACAGCCCCTACGGTTTTGTCAGCCTGGTGCAGGTGGCGATGAAGCATAACGTGCGGATCCGCGCGCTCGACTGTGTCGCCAGCTTGCGGGTGGACGGCATGACCGGCTCCAGGACATCAATGTTCAACTACTTTGCAACCCAGGTGATCCGCGCCGATCAGCTTCAACAGGGGCCACACAAGTGGGTCGCGCTGGTGGGCGAAACGCACGCCAATACCCATCGCGGCGTACCGGGCATTGCCGAGCTCAACAACGGCATCAGTCTGCTGCTGGACGATGTGCCTCCGGGGTCGGCCAGCGGCTTTGTGCGTGAGCCCGCCAGCGTCCAGGCGCTGCCGCGCGAGCAGCAATGGCCATTGGTGCGCTACGACTTCAAGAAAAACGTCGAAGTCCCCGGTGCGCCATTACCGCCACCTGTCATGCCCGCGCCATCCCTCAGCCTCGAACAACGCCTGCGACGCAAAGGCGACTACCTGCTTCAGCGCACCCTGGACGACGGGTTGGAGATGGTCCATAAAAACCGCGACGGCGTACTGGTCCACACTGCGTTGCAGCAGGATGCCAGGGGGCACTTCGTCAATCGCTGGAGCCTGGATGACCGCCGTTTCAGCAGCAGGGAAGCGTTGATCGACATCATCACCACCAGCAAAAGAATGCGCCAAGTCCACTGATCCTCGCACCGCCCTCTGCATGAGGGCGGTGCGACCGCTCGTCGCTCACGTTCCATAAATCCTGCCCTCACGAAAAAACCGTTTCAGCTCTCGCCAGGGCTGCCGATACCTCCTGACTACCCATCGGCTGGTCGCTACTTCCAGCAACCGGATGTACCCGCAAATCTGTTCCTGGAGGAATGCGATGAATAGTTGGTTCGGCAACATCAGCGTCAATATGAAACTGGGCCTGGGCTTCGGCCTGGTACTGGTCCTCACCTCGATCCTCGCGCTCACCGGCTGGACCAGCCTGGGCGGCCTGATCGACCGCAGCAACTGGATGAGCGACATCACCCAGCTCAACGCTTCGCTGACCAAGTTGCGCATCGTGCGCCTGCAATACATGTTGGCCAACGGTGACGAAGCCGTGGCGCAAAACGTGCAGACCAACCTCGACAGTTTTGTGGCCCAGCAACAGAAGCTGCTGGACAGCTTCAAGAGCCCGGACAACCTCAAGCTGCTCAATGAGCAAAAAGCGATCATCACCGCTTACCAGCAGTCCTTGAACAAGATGCGCGAGGCCTACCGCAACGGTAACGCCGCGCGCCAGGTCATGGGCGACAAGGCTGACATTGCCAACACGCAGATCGACGCCCTGGATTCCAGCGTGCGTCAGATGCCCGATAGCGCCGAGCGCTTTGCCCAGTTCGAGGCCGTGACCAGCGCCAAGGAACAGTTCCAGTTGGCCCGCTACGAAGTGCGCGGCTACACCGGCAACGTCAACGCCGAGACTGAAGCCCGTGCCGCCGCGCAGATCGAGAAAGCCATCGACGGTCTGAAAGGCCTGCACGCAGCGTTTGGCGCCAGCCAACAGCCTGCACTGACGGCCCTGGAAACCGCCCTCGGCGCCTATCGCAGCGCGGTGCAGAACTACAAGGCGGCCAACGCCAACATCGTCTCGGCCCGGGCAGAAATGACCACCCAGGGCACCGACATTGTCACCATCAGCGACAAGCTGTACGACATCCAGCTGCAACGTCGTGACGCGGAAAGCGCCCAGGCCCGCAGCCTGCAACTGATCAGCACATTGCTGGCCTTGCTGGTGGGCATCGTGGCTGCGGTGATCATCACCCGCCAGATCACCCGCCCACTGCGCGAGACCCTCGCCGTGGTGGAGCGCATCGCTTCCGGCGACCTGAGCCACAACATCCAGGTGACCCGCCGCGACGAACTCGGCGTGTTGCAGCAAGGCATCCAGCGCATGGGCACCACCCTGCGTGAACTGATCAGCGGCATCCGCGACGGCGTGACCCAGATCGCCAGCGCCGCCGAAGAGCTGTCGGCCGTGACCGAACAGACCAGTGCCGGGGTCAACAGCCAGAAGATCGAGACCGATCAAGTGGCCACCGCCATGCACGAGATGACCGCCACCGTGCAGGAAGTCGCACGCAACGCCGAACAAGCGTCCCAGGCTGCCTCGGCCGCCGACGGTGAAGCCCGTGCCGGTGACAAGGTGGTGGCCGAAGCCATCGCCCAGATCGAGCGCCTTGCAGCTGAAGTGGCGCGCTCCACCGACGCCATGACGCACCTGCAACAAGAGAGCAACAAGATCGGCAGCGTGATGGACGTGATCAAGGCCGTGGCCGAGCAGACCAACCTGCTGGCGCTCAACGCCGCCATCGAAGCCGCCCGTGCCGGTGAAGCCGGTCGCGGTTTTGCGGTGGTCGCCGATGAGGTGCGCGGCCTGGCCCAGCGCACCCAGAAATCCACCGAAGAAATCGAAGGCCTGGTGGCCGGTTTGCAGAACGGCACCCAGCAAGTGGCCGCCGTGATGAACAACAGCCGCAGCCTCACCGACAGCAGCGTCGAACTGACGCGCAAGGCCGGTGTGTCACTGGAAAACATCACCCGTACGGTATCGAATATCCAGTCGATGAACCAGCAGATCGCCGCAGCCGCCGAGCAGCAGAGTGCCGTGGCGGAAGAGATCAGCCGCAGCATCGTGAATGTGCGGGACGTGTCGGAGCAGACTGCAGCGGCCAGTGACGAGACGGCCAAGTCAAGTGTGGAACTGGCGCGTTTGGGCGGGCAGTTGCAGCAGATGGTCAGCCATTTCCGGGTGTAAATCCCAGGCACAAAAAAGCCGCCCCGGTCGAAACCGGGGCGGCCCACTTCTCAGACCCTAACGGTCATCAAAGCTGTCCCGCAGGAATTTCCACACGTGATAAACACGCAGGGAGTTCACTACGAGGTCCCACGTACGTCGTGCAAACTTGGACATACTCGGCCCTCCATCAGTTGGGCCTACCTCCAGCGCACTTACCGGAACACGTGAGCCTTCGGACGCAGGTCAATGCTTCCAGTGAGGCGGCCGGGCTTTGGGTCCTCCCGCATGAATCCGGCACGGATTACTAGCCCGTGGCGTTCGGTCCATAAATTCGCGCGCGTACCCAGCCCACCTACAAACGACATACACAGAACGGGGGCGATACTAACGAACATCCCGCTCAAAGGTGTGACCTGGGAGAACTAATCCACCGGTAACGCTCCAAGAATTTATTGCCAGTTTTTGCAGTCGCCCTTAAATAGCGTAGATCTCAAAGAACTGAAAACACCGAGTGACACCAGGCCTTGCGTGATGCCTGAACCGACAGTAGTATCCGGTCAGCAGGTCAATGCTTCCGGTGAGGCGCAACCCCAGCCGCGAACTGGGATTGCAATAAAAAACCGCCCTACTAAGGCGGTTTTTTATTGCCTGCGATTTATGCGCGCAGCCTCAGCTGCTGACTTCTTCAACAAACACCAACCGGTTCCCCGACGGGTCGCTGATGCTCATCTCGCGGCTGCCCCACGGCGTGTCTTCAATACCGGGCTTGGCGTTGCGGTAATGCTTGGCCAGCAACTGTTGCTGGTACGCTTCCAGCCCTTGGGCCTGAATCCGCACCGCCGCACCTGGCGTGCAATCGCCATGGTGCTCGGACAAGTGCAGCACGCAGTCCCCCAGCGACACCTGCAGGTACAGCGGAAAGTTGTCTTCAAACCGGTGCTGCCAATCGACCTTGAACCCCAGGAAGTCGACGTAGAACTCCAACGTTTTGGCCTCGTCGAAACTGCGCAAGATGGGGGTGACTTTTCCTAAGTGCATGGCGATTGCTCCGTATTTGAGAGCGGCCACTATACGGCCGCAAATCCCTTTCGCAAATCCCCACTGCGCGCCAGGAATCGTCCGGACCGCTGCCCATTGGCCTGCCCGTCTCTGTAGCTGAGCACGCCATTGACCCACACACCGTCAATCCCTTCCGCCGCGCGCTGCGGCTCTTTGAAGTCCGCCACATCCCGCACCCGCAACGGATCAAACAGCACCAGATCGGCCCAGTGTCCTTCACGGATTTCACCGCGCTCGGCCAAGCCAAAGCGCGCTGCCGACAAGCCAGTCATCTTGTGCACGGCGGTGTGCAGCGGGAACAAGCCAAGGTCCCGGCTGAAATGCCCCAGTACCCGGGGAAACGCGCCCCACAGACGTGGATGAGGAAACGGATCTTCCGGCAAACCATCCGAGCCAATCATCGACAGCGGATGTGCCAGGATGCGCTGCACGTCGGTCTCGTCCATCCCGTAATACACCGCCCCGGCGGGTTGCAGGCGGCGGGCGGCGTCCATCAGCGGCACCGCCCACTCGGCGGCGATATCCTGCAGATCCCGCCCGCCCATTTCCGGATGCGGCGCAGACCAGGTGATGGTGATGCGAAACGCATCGGTGACTTGCTTGAGGTCCAGGGTCGAAGAGCTGGCCGCATACGGGTAGCAATCGCAGCCCACCGGGTGGGTCTTCGCCGCGTGTTCCAGCGAGGCCAACAACTGCGGACTGCGCCCCCAGTTACCGGCGCCCGCGCACTTGAGGTGGGAAATGATCACCGGCGCCTTGGCATGCCGGCCGATCAGAAAAGCCTCGTCCATCGCCTCCAGCACCGGTTCGAATTCGCTGCGCAAATGGGTGGTGTACACCGCGCCATAAGCCGTCAGTTCTTCACTCAACTGCAGCACTTCATCGGTCTCGGCGTTGAAGGCGCTGGCGTATGCAAGCCCGGTGGATAAACCTAGGGCACCGTCCGCCAGACTCTCCTGCAACTGCACGCGCATCGCGGTGATTTCACCCGCAGTGGCAGTACGGTGCAGGTCGTCCATATGGTTGCTGCGCAGCGCGGTGTGGCCGATCAGCGCCGCCGCATTGACGGCCGGGTGGGCGTTTTCCACCGCCGCGCGGTAATCGCTGAACCGTGGGTAGGCAAAGGCCTCGGCGGTGCCCAGCAGGTTCATCGGGTCCGGCGGATCAGCCTGCAAGCTCACGGGCGAGGCGCTGATGCCGCAGTTGCCGACAATCACCGTGGTCACGCCTTGGCTCAGCTTGGGCAGCATCTGCGGGTGACGGATCACCACCGTGTCGTCGTGGGTGTGCACGTCGATAAACCCCGGCGCCAATACGCGCCCGGCAGCGTCGATTTCATGCTCGGCGCTGTCCCGGGACAGGTCGCCGATCTTCTCGATACGGCCCTCGTGCACCGCCACATCGGCGACATAGCCGGGGGTGTTACTGCCATCAATGATCAGCGCCTGGCGGATCAGCGTGTGGTACTTCATTTCAATCTCCAAGCGGCAGGCTGTCAGGGCCGCCGCGATAATCGTCCAGGGCCAGCTTGATCCGTCGCAGGCGTTCCTGATTGTCATCCGGCATGGCCAAGGCCAGCTCGGTGGCGAGCACATCGATGGCCAACAGCATTCCGTAGCGCGCCGCCGTTGGCTTGTAGATAAAACTGGTTTCGGCCGGTTGCAGCGGCAGCAGCACGTCGGCCAACTGCGCCAGCGGAGAATCCGGCAGGGTGATGGCGATGATTTTTGCGCCGTAGTTGCGTGCCAGCGCCACCACGCCCAATACCTCCGGGGTGATGCCGGTCAGCGAGCAGACGATCAGCGCATGCTCCGGGCCCAGGGTGGCGGCGGTCACGCGCATCATCACCGGGTCGTGGCAGGCGTTGATCGCGTAGCCCAGGCGCACCAGGCGCACTTGCAACTCGTCGCTGCACAGGCTCGACGGCCCGCCCATGCCGAACGCGTGGATCATCCGTGCATTGCCCAGCAGGCTCACGGCGTCGACAAAGCTGCGCTGGTTGAAACCGGACAGGTGCCGGCGCAACGTCGCCTCGATATCGCTGAGAATCTGCCGGTGAAACGCCGACTGCTCCGGCAGGCCCGCCGGGTCGAGGAAACGGCTGCCGACACCGCTGGCCTGGGCCAGTTGCAGGCGCAGGTCACGCAGGTCGCGGCAGCCGACGCTGCGGGCAAAACGCGACAAGGTGGCGGTGCTGACCTCGGCCCGTTGGGACAATTCTTCCAGGCTGGCGGACGCTGCAAAGCCGACATCATCGAGCATCAGCTTGGCGATACGCCCTTCGCCGGCGCTGAAGGAATCCTGGCGGGCGCGGATCTGGTAGAGGATGTCCATCGGTTCGGCTCCGGGTTACAAGATGCAGGACAAACCATAAGTCAGACCGAAGGCGACCACCGAAATCAGGGTCTCCAGCACGGTCCAGGTCTTGAAGGTCTGGATCACCGTCATATTGAAGTATTCCTTGATCAGCCAGAAGCCGCCGTCGTTCACGTGGGAAAAGATTACCGAACCCGCGCCGGTGGCCAGCACCAGCAATTCCGGGTGTGGATAACCCAGGCCCATCGCAACCGGTGCGACCACGCCTGAGGCCGTGGTCATGGCCACGGTGGCCGAGCCGGTGGCGATGCGCATCAGCGCGGCGAACAGCCAGCCCATCACCAAAGGCGACAGGTTGAAAGCGTGGGCCAGGCCAAGGATTTCATTGGTGACCCCGGCGTCCACCAGAATCCGGTTCAAACCACCGCCCGCACCCACCAGCAAGGTGATGCTGGCCGTTGGTGCCAGGCACTCGTTGGTGAACTTGAGGATCGATTCGCGGTTGAAACCCTGGGCCAGGCCCAGCGTCCAGAAGCTCACCAGGGTCGCCACCAGCAGCGCAATCACCGAGTTACCGATAAACAACAGGAACTGGTTAAAGGCGGTGCCCGGCGTGGAAATCAGGTTGGCCCAGCCGCCGATCATCATCAGCACCACCGGTAACAGGATGGTGCCCATGGTCAGGGCGAAACTCGGCAGGCGGGTGCGCGGCTCGCGGTCGATGAACTGGCGCTCCAGCGGGTTTTCCGCGGGCAGGTGAATGTGCGGCACGATAAATTTGGCGTACAGCGGGCCGGCAATGATCGCGGTGGGTATGCCGATCAAAATTGCATACAGCACCGTCTGCCCGACCGAGGCGTTATAGGCCAGCACCGCCATCATCGCCGCCGGATGCGGCGGCACCAGCGCATGCACCACCGACAAGCCGGCCACCATCGGCAGGCCGACCATCAGGATCGACACGCCCACTCGCCGCGCCACGGTAAAGGCGATCGGCACCAGCAACACAAAACCGACCTCGAAAAACAGCGGCAGCCCCACCAGGAACGCAATGCACACCATTGCCCAGTGCGCATTCCGCTCGCCGAACCGATTGATCAACGTGCGCGCCACCTGCTCGGCGCCGCCGGACTCGGCCATCATCTTGCCAAGCATCGTGCCCAGCGCGACCACCAGCGCAATATGCCCCAACGTCTTGCCGACGCCAGCCTCGTAGGAACCCATGATCGTATCCGCCGGCATTCCGGCCAATAGCGCCAGGCCGATAGACACCAGGGTGATGACGATAAACGGGTTGAGCCGGTAACGCGCGATCAATACGATCAATGCAATGATGGCGATGGCGGCGTAGATCAACAGCCAATACCCCGGTGATGCGGCCATGCGGTACTCCTCGGAAAGGGTCACGTCGAATAGGTTGTGAAAGTCATAAATCATTACCGGGGTGTATTTTCAATTTTTATGAAAGTAATTTTCGCCCACAGACAAGCGCTGTCGCGCAGGGATATGCCCGGGGTCAGTGGATGAAAATTCGGGAGGCGTTCTTACATGAAGATTGCCGGGGCTGGAAACTCAACTGCGCAGGCCGAGTCTTAGACTGCACACCGACTCATGACCAGGAAAACCCAGAATGAATCGTAACCCCCTGCTTGTTCCTTTCGCCGCCGGCGCACTGTTGCTGGCCTTGTGCGGCACGGCCTCGGCCGATGAGAACCCGGCACTGAAAAAATGCATGGACAGCGCCAACACCACCGCCGACATGGTCGATTGCAACGCCAAGGAAACCAAGGTGCAGGACGCGCGCCTGAATACCGCCTACAAAACCGCGATGACCGCGATGGAAGGCAACCGCAAGCAGCAGCTGCAGGACGTACAACGCCAGTGGCTCAAGTTTCGCGATGCCAATTGCGGCTTCATCGGCTCGGCCACCGGCGGCACTATTGATCAGGTCAACGGCTCCGGCTGCGTGCTGGACATGACCCAGACCCGCGCCCAGGAACTGGAAAACCTGGTCGGGCCATGATCGTTCCCACGCTCTGCGTGGGAATACATCCTGTGACGCTCCGCGTCACGATTTTAAGAGCGGACGCGGAGCGTCCAAAGCGGCGTTCCCACGCAGAGCGTGGGAACGATCATCGCACTTCAACAACGGTCAGTCGTGCTGCACCCGGGCCCGCTTGAGCAGTTTGCGGCAGCGCTCGGACAGGTGCAGCACCCGCAAATGCTTGCCGGCCTTGGCGTAGCGCTCCCGCAAGGTCATCAACGCGGCAATCGCCGAATAGTCGACGAAGCTCAAGTGACGGCAATCCAGCGTCACCTGGGCCGGGTCGTTGGCCGGATCGAAGCGATTCAAAAACGGCGTGGTCGAGGCAAAAAACAGCGTGCCGTGCACCCGATAGAGTTTGCTGCCGTCCGCTTCCATATGTTCATCCGCGTACAACTCGCGCGCCTGCTGCCAGGCGAAGTTCAGCGCCGCAATCACAATCCCGCACAGCACTGCCGTCGCCAGGTCGGTGAACACGGTAATCACCGTCACCGCCATGATCACCAGCACATCGTTCAGCGGCACCTTGTTGATCACCCGCAACGAAGCCCAGGCAAACGTCTGCTGAGACACCACGAACATCACCCCCACCAGCGCCGCCAGCGGAATGCGCTCGATCAGCGGTGACAGAAACAGAATGAACAACAGGATCATCACCCCGGCAAACACACCGGAGAAGCGCCCGCGCCCGCCGGAGCTGAGGTTGATCACGGTTTGCCCGATCATCGCGCAGCCGCCCATGCCGCCAAACAAGCCCGAGACCATGTTGGCTGCGCCCAGGGCCACGCTTTCACGGTCCGGGTAGCCGCGGGTTTCGGTGATTTCGTCGGTGAGGTTGAGGGTCAGCAGGGTTTCCAGCAGGCCGACCATGGCCATCAGGATCGCGTAAGGCGCGATGATGTGCAGGGTTTCGAGGGTCCAGGGAATCTGCGGCAACGCGAAGGTCGGCAGGCCGCCGGCGATGTGGGCCATGTCGCCCAGGGTGCGGGTCGGCAGGCCGAGCAGGTACACCGCCAGGCCCACGCCGAGGATCGCCACCAGGGCTGGCGGTACGGCGCGGGTCAGGCGCGGCAGCAGGTAGACGATGGCCATGGTGGCCGCGACCAGCCCGGTCATTACATACAGCGGCGTGCCGCTGAGCCAGGTGTCACCGCTCTTGAAATGCTCCAGCTGCGCCAGGGCAATGATAATCGCCAGGCCGTTGACGAACCCGAGCATCACCGGGTGCGGCACCATGCGCACCAGCTTGCCCAGGCGCAACAGGCCGAAGGCGACCATGATCAACCCGCCCAGTAATACCGTGGCCAACAGATACTGCACGCCGTGCTGCACCACCAGCGCGACGATCACCACCGCCATCGAGCCGGCGGCCCCGGAGACCATGCCAGGCCGGCCGCCGAACAGCGCGGTGAGGGTGCAGATGATGAATGCGCCGTAGAGGCCCATCAGCGGGTTGAGATGAGCCACCAGGGCAAAGGCGATGCATTCGGGCAGCAAGGCAAAAGACGTGGTGAGTCCGGCCAGGGCGTCGGCGCGCAGACGGGTGAGGTTCATTGAAGTACCGGGGAGTTGCGAGGGATAAGGCGGGGGATGGTACGGAATTGGGCGGGGTGGGGCTAGTGTTGGGTAAGACCGTTGGACCGAGTCGCCCCTTTCGCGAGCAAGCCCGCTCCCACATTTGACCGCATTCCAAAGTTGGAACTCGGTCAAATGTGGGAGCGGGCTTGCTCGCGAAAGGGCTAGCCTCGGTCTCAAGCGAACATCAAACCATCTCGTTGCGAATCCACTCAACTACAGAAGTCCGCTTCGGCGCCCATCCCAGCAATTCCCGCGCATGCTTGCCGCGAACCCGGCTGTTGGAGCCCAGGCCATAGTTGGCCATTTCATAACCCCACTCGGCCTCGGCATCCGCCAATGGCCAATCCTGTGGTTTACCCAGCTTCAGCGCTTCGGCAATCGCGGTGGTCATGTCGACAAACGCCGCTTCGCCACTCTCCACAAAGTAGAAAGTGCCCGGCACATTCTTTTCCAGCGCCAGCAGGTACAACGCAACCACGTCTTCAATGTGCACGTTGGACCAGATGTTCTGCCCGGTGCCCACATGCCGCACTACACCGCTTTTGCGTGCCTGCTTGAGCAAGCGTGGCAACTGCACGCTGTCGCGCTTGACGCCCAGGCTGTGACCGTAGATCAGGGTGTTGCAGATCACTGCCGAGTTCACGCCATCTTTGGCTGCAGCCAGGATCAGGTTGTCGATGGCCACGCGAGCAGCCTTGTCGACAGTCGGCGCCGGCAGGTTGTCTTCAAAGTAGATGACATCGCTGGATTTACCGCCCGACGCATCGCCAACGATGCTCGAACCGCTGGTGTGCAGGAAGGTTTTGTTGGAGCCGCACAACGCGGCCAGCAAGGTTTCCACCGCGCCGCGATGGTCACTGCTGGCGGCGTTGATCACGGCGTCTGCTTTCTTCGCCTGCTCGGTCAACAGCGCGCTGTCATCCAGCGTACCGATTACCGGCGTGATGCCCAGTGCCGTCATTTCCGCAGCCTGTTCGGTGCTGCGCACCAGGCCGGTGACGTTATGGCCGGCCTTGACCAGGCCAGTGGCGATGGAACCGCCGATAAAACCGGCAGCGCCGGTAATGAATACGTTCATGGAGGTGTCTCCCTGCGTGAGTAATTGATGGACTCAGTATTGCGGACCTATCCATTCCGAATAAGTCCGTATTGCCCAATTCAATCTTGCGCAGAGGTCACGAATCAGCTGGCGTAGCTGGCCAGCTTGCCCTGGATAAAGTCCAGGAAGCACTGGATGCGCAAGGCCAATTGCGAGTTGCGGTAGTACACCGCATTGATCGGTTGACGATAGCCGCTGTTGAACTCGGCCAGCACCGGTATCAGGCGCCCGGTCTTGATGTCCTGGGCGGTCATGAAGTCCGATAGACAGGTGATGCCCTGCCCTTCCAGCGCCAGCTGGCGCAAGGTTTCACCGCTGGAAGCGGCGACACCGGGCTGGATTTGCCAGCGATCGCCGTGCACATGGCGCAACGGCCAGTGGTTGAGGGTTTCGGTCTGGGTGAAGCCGAGCAACGTGTGTTCGGCCAGTTCGGCAACGGTAGTGGGCGTGCCGTGCTGTTCCAGGTACGCCGGGCTGGCGAGGATATGCAGCGGGCTGCACCCCAGTGAGCGGGCGTGCAACGTCGAGTCGGCCAGGGCGCCGATGCGAATCGCGATGTCGGTGCTCTGTTCCAGCAGGTCGATGATCAGGTCGTTGCTGTTCAGTTCCAGCTGGATATCCGGGTACAGGCCACGAAACTCGGCGATGTACGGCACGATCGCATGCAGCATGAACGGCGACGCCGCGTTGATCCGCAGGCGCCCCGACGGGGTTTGCTGGCGCGACGACAGGCGTTCTTCCAGGTCGTCCATCTGCTCGAGGATCACCTTGGCCCGCTCGAAGAAATACTTGCCCTCTTCGGTCAGGTCCATGCGCCGGGTGGTGCGGTTGATCAGGGTGGTGTCGAGCTTGGCTTCCAGGCGCGACAAGGTGCGGCTGACCGCCGACGGCGTCTGCCCGACCTGTTCGGCTGCGGCGGAAATCGACCCGCATTCAATCACGCATACGAAGATCTGTAGCTCATCGGATCGGGCTTTCAACGTGAATCCTCTTTATAGCGGCTGCACGGATACTAGCCGCATTACAGACTCAGGTTAAACACCTGTGCCAGATGCTGTTCATAACGCGCCACGTCGGCTTCGATGGCCGGGCGTTTCATCACGTCCACGCAGAGGAAGGTCGGCAGGCCGGTCATGCCGAGGAACTCGTTGGCCTTGTGGAACGGGAAATACACCGCGTCCACGCCCTTGGCTTCGAAGAAGTCGGTGGGGTCGTCGAACGCTTGCTGAGGAGCGTTCCAGGTCAGGGACAGCATGTATTGCTTGCCCTGGATCAGGCCGCCGCTGCCGTATTTCTGCGACGAGTCGGAGCGGGTGCGGCCGTCGCTGGCGTACAGGCTGCCATGGCCTTCGGTGAAGACTTCATCGATGTACTTCTTGACGATCCACGGAGCGCCCATCCACCAGCCGGGCATCTGGTAGATGATCACGTCGGCCCAGAGGAATTTGGCGACTTCTTCGGCCACGTCGTAGCCGGCGTCGATGTGGGTTTCCTTGACGTCGATGCCGCCACGGTCCAGTACCGCCAGGGCGGCTTCATGCAGGGTGCTGTTGTAGCGACCGTCGGAATGGGCGAATTTCTTACCGCCGTTGAGCAGGAGTACTTTTTTCATAGGGGGTGCCTAAAGATTAAAAATGTCTGAAGGCAGGGTAACGAGGTCTGTCCTTTGGAATAAGCGTCCCGGCGGCAAAATACATTTGACCAAGGCGCACGAATCAACGTCATATTGTTAACCACTGATCAGCAGATGACCTCCCAGCGCGGCCATGCCGATAAAGAACACCCGCTTGAACAGCACGGCACTGATGCGCTGGCGCAGGGCCTGGCCCAGCCACATCCCGAGCAGCGCGGGAACCAGCGCCAGCAACGAGGCGTTCAATTCGCCGCCGCCCAGGCTGCCACGCCAGAACAGCCCGGCTGCCAGCGCCAGGGTCGACACGGTGAACGACAGCCCCAACGCCTGCACCAGCTGATCGCGGTTCAAGCCCAACGCTTGCAGATACGGCACCGCCGGTATCACGAACACCCCAGTGGCCGAGGTGATGACCCCGGTCAGCACGCCGCACAGCGGGCCCAGCCAGCGCTCGGTGTCCGGGCTGACCTTGAACGTCGGCAGCAACAGCCCGCTCAAGGCATACACCAGCAGCGCGCCGCCCAACGCCCGCACCACCCAATGCCCGCCATCCATGCCCAGCCACACCGAGCCCAGCCCGGTGCCGAGGAAAATCAGCAGGAGCATCGGCCACAGGCGTTTGATCAACGCGCTCAGGTGACCGCCGAAGGCCAGTTGCCAGAGGTTGGTGACGGTGGACGGGATGATCAGCAACGCCGCAGCCTGCGCCGGCAACATAGCCAGGCCGAGCATGCCCATGGCGACGGTGGGCAGGCCCAGGCCGATGACGCCCTTGACCGTACCTGCCAGCAGGAAGGTGCAGACCACCAGCAATGTCAGGGCCGGGCCGAGGTTTTGGTAGAACGCGAGTAAGGTATTCATGGGTCGATTTTGCAGGTTTGGGTGATATCTGAAAATTCGCCATATACTGAGGCAGCCTCTTGTTTTGCATGAGGCAGATGGCCTCTTCGCGAGCAAGCCCGCTCCCACATTTTGAAAGGGTTCACAGATCTAAATGTGGGAGCGGGCTTGCTCGCGAAGAGGCCCGTACAGACACTGAGATCCCCAGCACATGCACTTTGACCTGATCGACCTGCGCCTGTACCTGCACATCCTCGACACCGGCAATATCACCGCCGGCGCCAGCCGCAGCCATTTGTCCCTGGCGGCGGCGAGTGCACGGATCCGGGCGATGGAAGCCTCGCTGGGCATCGAGTTTCTTGAACGTGGCCGCCGTGGCGTCGCCCCGACTGCTGCGGGTAAAGCCCTCGCCCGTCACGCCCGCCTGCTGTTGCAGCAAGCCGATCACCTGCAGCAAGACCTCGCGGAATACGCCAACGGCGTCAAGGGCCAGGTGCGCCTGCTGTGCAACACCACCGCCCTGAGCGAATACCTGCCGGAGCTGTTGGCGGACTTTCTGCACGAGCACCCCAACCTCGACATCGACCTGCAGGAACTGCCAAGCCTGCGCATCACCCACGCCTTGCGCCAGGGCGCGGCAGACCTGGGGATTATTTCCGACGCAGTAGACACCCACGGCCTGCAAACCCTGCCCTTTCGCGACGACCCGCTGGTGCTGATCATGCCGCTGGATCACCCGCTGGCCGGGCGCACCGTGAGTTTTATCGACAGCTTGCAGCACGACTACGTGGGCCTGGCCGCCGACAGCGCGCTGGCGGTGTACCTGGAGGAACAGGCATTGCACGCAGGCTTTCGCTTGCAGACACGCATCCGCGCAGATGGGTTTGACGGGCTGATTCGCATGGTTGCCCGGGGCGCCGGGCTGGGGATCGTGCCCCTGGCGGCGCTGGAACGCTGGCCGTTGGAGCGGCGCTTCAAGGCCCAACCCCTGAGCGAGGATTGGGCCTGTCGCAAACTGCTGTTATGCGCCCGCGAGTTCGAGCAATTGCCAGGTTATGCCGCCCAACTGCTAAACGCCCTCTCCCCCTGTAGGAGCGAGCTTGCTCGCGAAGCACGTCAACGATAACGCGGGCTTTCTGATTTAACCCGGCGCCCTCGGGTTTTTCGCGAGCAAGCTCGCTCCTACAAGGTTTTGGCGACCCTTGCGGAAGAACACGTAGTACACCGCCGACAGAATCAGCAGGAACGGCACCCCGAACACCAGCGTCATCTTGAACGCATCGGTGAAAAACGTGGTGATCATCACCGCGCCCATCAGCACCAGGCCCAGCAGCGTGCTGTAGGGAAACAGCGCCAGCTGGAACGACAGCTTCGCCCCGCCGTGACGCTTGCGGTAGCGGCGGAAAAACAGGTGCGTGAGGAAGATCATGAACCAGGTGAAGATCGCGCCAAACATCGAGATCGCCATCATCAGGGTGAACGAGCTTTCCGGGTACACCACGTTCAGCAGGGTCGCCAGGGCAATGCCCGAGCTGGACAGCAACAAGGCGTTCAACGGGATCCCGCTCTTGCTCAAGGCGCCCATGGACTTGGGCGCAAAACCGGCGCGGGACAGGCTGAACATCATGCGGGTGGTGATGTAGAGCTGGCTGTTCATCGCCGACAGCGCAGCGATCAGGATCACGAAGTTCATCACCCCGGTGGCGCCGGGAATGCCGATGGTCTGCATCACCGTGACGAACGGGCTCTGGGCGTGGCCAGCCTGGTTCCACGGCACGATGGCCAACATCAGCGCCAGGGTCAGCAGGTAGAACACCACCAGCCGCACGATGGTCGCGCGGAAGGCTTTTTTCACCGCCTGCTCCGGGTCGGCCGCTTCACCGGCGGCCACCGCGATCATTTCCACGCTCAGGTAACTGAAGATCGAGACGATCACCGCGATCCACATGCCGCTCAACCCGTTCGGGAAAAAGCCGCCGTGGGCCGCGTAGTTCTGCACGCCGTAATCCGGATTGCCGGAGCCGAACACCACGTACACCGCGAGGATGATGAAGCCAACGATGGCGCTGATCTTGATCGTGGAGAACCAGTACTCGAAGTTGCCGAAGGTCTTGACGCTGATGGCGTTGAGTACGATCAGCACGCTGGAAAACGAGACGATCCACACCCATTCCGGCACGTTGGCAAACCAGTACTTCATGTACATCGCCACCGCCGTGACCTCGGCGCCCACCGCCAGCACAATCGCCGCCCAGTACGCATAGCGCACCAGGAAACCGGCCAGCGGGCTGACGTAAAATTCGGCATACGCGCCGAAGGAGCCCGAGGTGGAATGCGCCACGGTCATCTCCGCCAGGCAGCCCATCAACAGCAAAGTGATCAGCGCGCCGATGGCATAGCTGACCAGCACGCTGGGCCCGGCATAGCCGATGGCGTAGGCGCTGCCCATGAACAGCCCGGTGCCGATGGCGCCACCGATGGCGATCATGCTCATCTGGCCGGAAGTGAGCTGGCGCCTGAGGCCCAGTTCGCGATTGGTGATTTCGGCAAAGCCTTGGTCTGGCGTGGTCACGTGGCGTGCCCCTTTATTATTGTGATTGCACTGCTTTTCTGGATGAAACACTGTCCCCTGTGGGAGCGGGCTTGCTCGCGAATGCGGTGTGCCAGTCAATACATCAGAGACTGATAGACCGCATTCGCGAGCAAGCCCGCTCCCACATTTTTTGCTCTGCGTTTACTCAGGTGACGCTGTGACGAACCTTGAACTGCGGCTGGTCCCAGGTTTTTTGATCGAGAATCTCACCCAGGATTTCCACCGCATCCCACACTTCAGCAAAGCTGGTGTACAGCGGGGTAAACCCGAACCGCATGATCCGCGGCTCACGATAATCACCAATCACGCCGCGAGCGATCAAGGCCTGGATAACCGCATAGCCTTCCGGGTGTTCGAAGCTGACGTGGCTGCCCCGTCGGGCATGCTCACGCGGGGTGATCAGGGTCAGGTCGTGGGCGGCGCAACGGCTTTCCACCAACTCGATGAACAGGTCGGTCAACGCCAGGGATTTAGAGCGCAAGCTGGCCATATCGGTCTGGGCAAAAATATCCAGGCCACACTCCACCATCGCCAGCGAGGTAATCGGCTGGGTGCCGCACAGGTAGCGGGCGATGCCCTGGCTCGGGGCATAACGCGATTCCATGGCGAACTGTCGGGTATGCCCGAACCAGCCCGACAGCGGCTGCGTAACCACATCCACCAGCGCCGGGTTGACCCACACAAACGCCTGGGAGCCGGGCCCGCCGTTGAGGTATTTGTAAGTGCAACCAATCGCATAATCGGCACCGGCCTGATGCAGGTCGATCGGCACCGCGCCCGCCGAATGCGCCAGGTCCCAGATCGCCAGCGCGCCACATTCATGGCTCAAGGCAGTCTGGGCCTGCATGTCGTACATGTAGCCGGTCTTGTAGTTGACGTGGGTGAGCATCACCACGGCCGTGTCCTGGTCGATGGCTTTCGGCAGTTCGTCCGGGCTGTTGACCAGGCGCAGGGAGTAGCCCTGTTGCAGCAGTTCGGTGAGGCCTTCGGCGATGTACAGGTCGGTGGGGAAATTGCTCGCTTCGCTGACGATCACCTTGCGGCTTGGCGCGCGTTCGCGTTGCACGGTCAGCGCGGCGCTGAGCACTTTGAACAGGTTGATGGAGGTGGTATCGGTGATCACCACTTCACCGTCGCGGGCACCGATCAGCGGTGCCAGGCGATTGCCCAGGCGCTGGGACAGGTCGGCCCAGCCGGCACTGTTCCAGCTGCGAATCAGCCCATTGCCCCACTCCTCGGCGATCACCGCTTGTGCCCGTTCCAGTGCCGCTACCGGGCGCGCACCGAGGGAGTTGCCGTCGAGGTAGATGACCCCGGCCGGCAAGGCGAATTGGTTGCGCAATGGCGCCAGCGGATCCTGGGCGTCGAGGGTCAGGCAATGGGTGCGGGTGGTCATGGTCAGTCCTGTTGTTGTAGTAACAATGAGCCAAATAATGAACGAAGTTTTAGAGAATTTTCGTGCAAAGTGGTGGGCAACAGGCTAATTAAGCTGTAGGAAATTCGAATTTAACCCCCAAACACGCGGATTTATTCTAACCATGATTCTCGACGCCACCGACCTGCGCCTTCTGCATTTCCTGCAACAGGATGGCCGTATCAGTAACCAGGAACTGGCGGAGAAAGTCGCCCTGTCGCCGTCGGCCTGCCTGCGGCGTTTGCGCCTGCTGGAAAGCGAGGGAATCATCAGTGGTTATCGGGCGGTGTTGAACGCCGAGCAACTGGGAATCGAGCTGGAGGCCATCGTCCACCTGTCGTTACGCCAGGATGTGGAGGATTGGCACGAGACGTTTATCAAGAAGGTGCAAGGGTGGCCGGAGGTGGCCAGTGCGTACGTGATTACCGGGGCGAGCAATTATGTGCTGCGGGTGCAGGCGCGCAACCTCAAGCACTTTTCGGATTTCATTGTGAACCACCTGAACCGCACGGCGGGGGTGATGGATATTCGGTCGGAGATCGTGCTGCAGAAGATCAAGGATCGGGATGATCTGCTCGATCTGGTTGTTCGCAAGTAGGCCAAACGATACAGAGCCAATGTGGGAGCGGGCTTGCTCGCGAATGCGGAGTGTCAGTCACCGGAAATATTGACTGATCCACCGCATTCGCGAGCAAGCCCGCTCCCACATTTTTTTACCGCGTTCAGTCTTCGAGGGCGCGAACTCGTTGCATACGTTTCTGTTCGACAGGCGCCGCCGCAGGCTGCAACTCAAAGTCAAAATCAATCTGCGCAAACTGCCCTTCCACACCAAATTCCTTCGCCAGGTTTGCGTCCTCGCTGAAGCGAATTTCGGCGATCAACTCATCCCGCGTCGCATAGGCAAAATCATCATGCAGGTACGGGTCATCCGACAGGTTGATCTGCGTGGTCAGGTGCCGATGGCCCGGCGCCGAGATGAAGAAGTGGATATGCGCCGGCCGCTGGCCATGGCGCCCCAACTGGTCCA
The DNA here is from genome assembly GCF_013385435.1 of Pseudomonas sp. F9001. Lineage (NCBI taxonomy): Bacteria > Pseudomonadati > Pseudomonadota > Gammaproteobacteria > Pseudomonadales > Pseudomonadaceae > Pseudomonas > Pseudomonas sp. F9001. Next base: position 23,618 of record NZ_JACAPX010000002.1, on the reverse strand, counting down.
GCAACTGCTGGGTCGGGCCGGTCGGCGGGCAGCCATACCCCGACGGCACGATGCTGCGAAAACGGTAGTTGCCCTGGGCATCGGTCTCGATTCGCCGACGCAGGTTGAACTCCGACTGTGTGCTGTCAAACCACGAATACGTACCACCGGTATTGGCCTGCCATACATCGACAATCGCCCCCGCCAACGGCTTGCCATTGGTGTCGCGCACCTGGCCCTGCATGAACAGCGGCACGCCCGGGTCCTGCCCGTCGTCCAGCCGCGCCTCGAACTTGGACAGCGGCGCACCGGCCACATACAGCGGGCCTTCGATGGTGCGCGGGGTGCCGCCGGATTTGCCGGCTTCCTCGTCCGCCGCGTCCATCAGCATGTCCAGGTAATGCTCCAGGCCCAACCCTGCCGCGAGCAAGCCGGCTTCCTGGGTCTTGCCCAGTTCGTTGAGGTAGTTGACCGCCTTCCAGAACTCTTCCGGAGTCACTTCCAGGTCTTCGATGATGTTCACCGTGTCCCGCAGGATCCGGTAGATCAGCGCCTTGGCCCGTGGGTTGCCGCCGTCGTTAAGGTTGCCGCTGGCTTCTTCGAGAAACTGTTGGGCGTGAGCAGTCTGGGAAAGTCGGATGGACATGGTGCAATCCTCATCTTGTAATTATTAGGTGAAAAAACAGACTCAGCGATCATCCTCACGGATCGACGATGGATGCCGGCACAGGGCATTCACTTCGATGGCCATGTAAGGATACAGCGGCAGTTGCATCAACAGGTCATGCAGTTCCTGCACGCTGTCGACATCGAACACGCTGTAGTTGGCGTACAGCCCGGCGATGCGCCACAGGTGGCGCCATTTGCCTTGCTCCTGCAGCCGCTGGGAGAAGGCTTTTTCTTCAGCCTTGAGGCTGGCAGCGCGCTCGGGGTTCATGTCGACGGGCAGGTTCACGGTCATTTTTACGTGGAACAACATCGCAGGTGTCCTCTTGTTAGTTATCGCGACGGAAGAACGCCAGGCGCTCTTCATCGATGGCCAGGCCCAGGCCCGGAGCGGTGGAGACATGCAGGTGGAAATCGCGGTACACCAGCGGCTCGGCGAGGATGTCTTCGGTGAGCAGCAGCGGGCCGAACAGCTCGGTGTCCCACGCCAGTTTGTTCAAGGTGAGGAACGCGTGGGCCGAAGCCAGGGTACCGATACCGCCTTCGAGCATGGTGCCGCCGTACAGGCCGATACCCGCCGCTTCGGCAATCGCAGCGGTGCGCAATACCGCACGCGGCCCGCCGTTTTTGGCGATCTTCAGGGCGAACACCGAGGCCGCGCCTTCGCGGGCCAGGTTGAAGGCATCTTCCACGCATTCGATGGATTCGTCGGCCATGATCGGCGCCGGGCTCGACAGGTTGAGCCGCACCATGCCGCCGCGGTTGTTGCGCGAGATCGGTTGTTCGATCAGGTCGATACCGTTGTCACCCAGCACCTTGCAGGCGCGCAGGGCCACGGCTTCGTCCCAGGCCTGGTTGACGTCGACCCGCACGCTGGCGCGGTCGCCCAGGGCTTTTTTGATCGCGATGACGTGGGCCAGGTCCTGGCTGACTTCACCGGCGCCGATCTTCAATTTGAAAATGCGGTGGCGGCGCAGGTCGAGCATCTTCTCGGCCTCGGCGATGTCTTTTTCGGTGTTACCGCTGGCCAGGGTCCAGGCCACCGGCAAGGCGTCCCGCACGCGGCCGCCGAGCAATTCGCTGACCGGCAGGTTCAGGCGTTTGCCGAGGGCGTCGAGCAAGGCGCTTTCGATACCCGACTTGGCAAAGGTGTTGCCCCGGATGCTGCGCTCCAGGCGCAACATGGCGGCATTGATGTTGCTCGCGTCCTGGCCGAGCAGCAGCGGCGCGAAGTGCCGGTCGATGTTGATCTTGATGCTGTCGGGGCTTTCATTGCCGTAGCTCAGGCCACCGATGGTGGTGGATTCACCAATGCCTTCGATTCCGTCGGCGCAGCGCACGCGGATGATCACCAGGGTCTGGTTCTGCATCGTGTGCATCGCCAGTTTGTGCGGGCGGATGGTAGGGAGATCGACGATGATGGTCTCGATCGACTCGATGGCGCAAATCGGCATGGCAATACCCGTTGGGTTCTTTATAGATTTGGCCTGATTCTGTTCCGGATCTCTGCTGGCTTCCAATATAGAATGAGTCTCGAACAATACCCTTAAGGTATGAATGGAGTCCTTATGGAACTGCGCCATCTGCGTTACTTCCAGGTGCTGGGGGAAACCCTCAACTTCACCCGCGCCGCCGAACGCCTGCACATTGCCCAGCCGCCGCTGAGCCGGCAGATCCAGCAATTGGAGGACGAACTGGGTGTGGTCCTGCTGGAGCGTGGGCGCCCGTTGCGCCTGACCGAAGCCGGGCGGTTTTTCTATGAGCACGCCAATGTGCTGCTGGAGCAACTGGGCAAGGTGTGTGACAACACCCGGCGCATCGGCCTTGGGCAGAAAACCTGGCTGGGCATCGGTTTTGCGCCGTCGACGCTGTACGGCGTGCTGCCGGAGTTGATTCGCCGGCTGCGCAGCCACGATGGCCTGGAGCTGGAGTTGGGCCTGTCGGAGATGACCACGCTGCAACAGGTTGAAGCTCTCAAGGCCGGGCGGATTGACGTGGGCTTCGGGCGGATTCGCATCGACGACCCGGCCATTGTGCAGCGGGTGTTGGTGGAGGACCGGTTGGTGGCGGTGTTGCCCGCCGGGCATCCCCTGCTGGGCGCCCCGGCCACCCTGGCGCAATTGGCCGCTGAACCCTTCGTGCTGTATCCCGGCAACCCGCGGCCGAGCTACGCCGACCATGTGATCGCGCTGTTCGACGCCCATGGCTTGAGCCTGAAGGTTTCGCAGTGGACCAACGAATTGCAGACCGCCATTGGTCTGGTCGGCGCAGGCATGGGCGTGACCCTGGTACCCGCCTCGGTGCAGGTGCTGCACCGCGCAGACATTGGCTATACGCCGGTGGTGGAGGCCACCGCCACGTCGCCGATCATTCTCAGCCGGCGGATCAATGACCAGTCGCCGGGGCTCAGTCATTGCCTGCAACTGGTGGAAGAGTTGATTTAAAAGAACACCACACATCCAATGTGGGAGCGGGCTTGCTCGCGAATGCGCAGTGTCAGTCACCGAATGAGTTGGCTGATGCACCGCATTCGCGAGCAAGCCCGCTCCCACAGTTGATCTCCGTTGTTTTTGAGTAAAGTGTTCACCCCCGCATGCGCCGGGCGTCGTTGCGTTGCAGGGTCTGGCTGGGGGATTCGTCGAACAGCTTGCGGTATTCGGCCGAGAATCGCCCCAGGTGAGTAAAGCCCCAGCCCAGGGCGATTTCGGAGATGGTGCGCGTGGAGCCATGTTCGAGGATTTGCTGGCGCACGGCACCCAGGCGGTATTTCTTCAGATAGGCCATGGGCGACAGGGCGAAGTATTTGCGGAAGGCATCGAACAGCTTGAAGCGCGACACGCCCGCCGCCGCCTCCAGATCCTCCAGGTGCACCGCTTCCCGGGCGTTGTCGTGGATGTACTGTCGGGCACGAATCAAATAGTGCGGCAGCTTCACCCCCAGCACGTCCCGCAGCTCTTCGGAATAGTTGTTCGGCTGGGCCAGGATCAGGCCCTTGATCAGCGAGCTTTCCAGGTCCCGGGTAAACGCCACCTGGTCATACAGCTCGCTGCTGCGCTCCAGTTCGGCGATGAAATACCGCGCCATGCGCCACCACGACGCGGAAGCGCCGTCCACCGCGTCCATCGCCGACTCGAAGCGCAGCGGCGCTTCAATCGGCCGCTGCAGCAGGCCTTCCAGGGATTCGCTCATCGCCGCGCGGGTGATCACCACCTGCAACTTGCGGCAGTCGCCGGAGATCTCCAGCACCTGATGTTCGTTGGGCGAGATGATCACGCCCTGGTCACGGTTGGAGCTGAGCCGCACGCCGTTCTTGCTCAGTTCCTGCTCGCCCACCAGCGGCAGGGTCAGGCTGTAGCTGCTGAAGTGCTCGGCGTCTTCGATGTCGATGGTGACATCGGTGCCGTATTCGATAATCCCCAGCGTCGTGGCGCGGGACTTGAACACATTGGCGCTGTGGTGAAAGCGGATGCGCTCCGGCGTCGCGGTTTGCAGGCGGTGCGGCCCGCAAATGCCGGACATCCAGCTGCAGGCGCCTTCAAGGTCGAAGCGCTCGATACGTATATCGCGTGTATTGCTACTCATCACGGGGCACCCACGGCAATTGTGGCCGGCGCGCTCTGACGGCGCGTCCTGGTAGATCGACAGCAAGTTTTGCGCCACGCCAGCGGGATCGCCACTGGGTGGATAGCAACCGTCGACTAAGTGGATAACAAGCAGACTTTTCCGACAATCGCCTTGCAAGACAGTAGCGCATTCCGCCACCGCCCTGCACCGCCGTGGGTATTTCGTGCCCAACTAAGTGGCCCACCTTCCCCCATTAACCGGATAGCCCGGTGCCCCGCCGCAGCCTCTTAATGGCCTACCCGTCTAGCCATTATCAAAAAGGTGCCTCCCATGAGTGGTGCAAGAAGCGTCGAGCAGTGGAAAAGCTTTATCGAAGGCTGCCTGGACTTCCGTCCGGTGGATGAGGTGTTCCGCATCGCCCGGGACATGTTCACCGAGCCGGAGTTGTTCGAGCTGGAGATGGAACTGATCTTCGAAAAAAACTGGATCTATGCCTGTCATGAGAGCGAACTGGCCAACAAGCACGACTTCGTGACGATGCGCGCCGGGCGCCAGCCGATGATCATCACCCGCGACGGCGAAGGCCAGCTCAACGCGCTGATCAACGCCTGCCAGCACCGGGGCACCACCCTGACCCGAGTCGGCAAGGGCAACCAGTCCACCTTCACCTGCCCGTTCCATGCCTGGTGCTACAAGACCGATGGCCGGCTGGTGAAGGTCAAGGCGCCGGGGGAATACCCGGAAGGCTTCGACAAGGCCACTCGCGGCCTGAAAAAAGCGCGGATCGAGAGCTACAAGGGTTTCGTCTTCATCAGCCTCGACGTGAACGGCACCAACAGCCTGGAAGATTTCCTCGGCGACGCCAAAGTGTTCTTCGACATGATGGTCGCCCAATCGGCCACCGGTGAGCTGGAAGTGCTGCCGGGCAAATCCGCCTACACCTACGACGGCAACTGGAAACTGCAAAACGAAAACGGCCTGGACGGTTATCACGTCAGCACCGTGCACTACAACTACGTGGCCACGGTGCAGCATCGCCAGCAGGTCAATACGGAAAACGGCACCGGCTCGGGCACGACACTGGACTACAGCAAACTCGGCGCCGGCGACGCGAACACCGATGACGGCTGGTTCGCCTTCAACAATGGCCACAGCCTGTTGTTCAGCGACATGCCCAACCCCACCGTGCGTTCGGGCTACGCCACCATCATGCCGCGCCTGATCGAAGAACACGGCCAGCAAAAAGCCGAATGGATGATGCACCGCCTGCGCAACCTGAACATCTACCCGAGCCTGTTCTTCCTCGACCAGATCAGTTCGCAGCTGCGGATCATCCGGCCCATCGCGTGGAACAAGACCGAGATCATCAGCCAGTGCCTGGGGGTGAAGAACGAATCTGACGCCGACCGTGAAAACCGTATTCGCCAGTTCGAGGATTTCTTCAACGTCTCGGGCATGGGCACGCCGGATGACTTGGTGGAATTTCGCGAAGCCCAGCGCGGCTTCCAGGGCCGCCTGGAGCGCTGGAGCGATATTTCCCGTGGCAGCCACCGCTGGGAAACCGGGCCGACCCCCAATAGCGAATCCATCGGTATCCAGCCGGCGATGACCGGCACCGAATTCACCCACGAAGGGCTGTACGTCAACCAGCACCGCAACTGGCAGAAATTCCTGCTGGACGGGCTCGACCAGCAAGCCCTGAAACTGCGGGAGGTGGAATGATGAATGCGCAATTGCAGTACCGGATCGAGCAGTTTTTTTATCGTAAATCCGAGCTGTGCGATGCCCAGGACTGGGACGCCTACGTGCAGCTGTTCGACCCGCAGAGTGAATTCCACCTGCCGCAGTGGGATTCGGAACATGTCTACACCCGCGACCCGAAGCGCGAAATGTCGTTGATCTACTACGCCAACCGCTCGGGGCTGGAGGATCGGGTGTTTCGCCTGCGTACGGGCAAGGCTGCGTCGGCCACGCCGATGCCAAGGACGCTGCATTTGATCAACAACGTGCGGATTGCCGAGCAACCGGACGGGCTGCTGGAGGTGAAGTTGAACTGGCATACGTTGTTCTATCGGCTGGCGACGTCGGAGCAGTTCTACGGCAGCGCCACTTACAGCCTCAAGCCCGATGGCGACAGTTGGTTGATCACCCGCAAGCATGCGCTGCTGCTCAACGACACCATCAACTCGGTGCTGGATTTCTATCACCTGTGACCTGATGCATTACACCTGTGGCGAGGGAGCTTGCTCCCGCTGGACCGGGTTGGCGCTCCAGTGCGTAGCGCTCCCGGCTTTTTGGGGCTGCTGCGCAGCCCAGCGGGAGCAAGCTCCCTCGCCACAGGTAAATCGCAGGCATAGAAAATCAAACTCGCGGAGTTCTGCGAATGAATCACAAAGTGGCCTTCAGTTTTGCCGACGGCAAGACCCTGTTTTTCTCGGTGGGCGCCAATGAGATCCTGTTGGATGCGGCGTTGCGCAACGGCATCAAGATCCCGCTCGACTGCCGCGAAGGCGTTTGCGGCACTTGCCAGGGCCGCTGCGAGTCCGGCGATTTCACTCAGGACTACGTAGACGAGGAAGCCCTCTCCAGCCTCGACCTGCAACAACGCAAAATGCTCAGCTGCCAGACCCGGGTCCAATCCGACGCGGCGTTTTATTTCGATTTTGATTCCAGCCTGTGCAACGCGCCGGGGCCAGTACAAATCCGCAGTACGGTGAGCCAAGTGCAACAGGTCTCGGCCAGCACCGCGATCCTGCATCTGCAGCTTGAAGCACCATTGGATTTCCTGCCGGGCCAGTACGCCCGCCTGTCGATTCCCGGCACCGACAGTTGGCGCTCCTACTCTTTCGCCAACCGCCCGGGCAATCAGTTGCAGTTCCTGATCCGCCTGCTGCCCGATGGCGTGATGAGCAACTACATCCGCGAACGCTGCCAGGTCGGCGATGAACTGCTGCTGGAAGCGCCACTGGGCGCTTTCTACCTCAGGCACGTCACCCAACCGCTGGTGCTGGTTGCCGGCGGCACCGGCTTATCCGCGCTGCTGGGCATGCTCGATGACCTGGCCGCCAGCGGCTGCCAACAGCCGGTGCACCTGTATTACGGCGTGCGGGGTGCGGCCGATTTATGCGAGGCAACACGCATAAAAGCCTACGCCGATACGATCCCGGGGTTTCGCTACACCGAGGTACTCAGCGACCCACCTTCGGACTGGGCCGGCAAACGCGGCTACCTCACCGAGCATTTCGACCTGGCCGAATTGCGGGATCAATCGGCAGATATGTACGTCTGCGGCCCCCCTCCGATGGTCGAATCCATCAAACAATGGCTGCTGGATCAGGCACTTGATGGCGTTCAGCTGTATTACGAAAAGTTTACCGAGAGTAATATCTGACCCCTCAGCGGTTTGAGGGGCTGGTTCGGTGTGCGATCAACCCTGAAAAAAACAAGTAGAAGGGAATGTTAATGGCGGATGACATGGTTAACCCGGTGGGCCTCAAGCGTGGCCTGAAGAACCGGCATATTCAGCTGATTGCCTTGGGAGGGGCGATCGGGACCGGGCTGTTCCTCGGCTCGGCGGGCGTGCTCAAGTCGGCGGGGCCGTCGATGATCCTGGGCTATGCGGTAGCCGGGTTCATCGCGTTCCTGATCATGCGCCAGCTGGGCGAAATGATCGTCGAGGAACCGGTGGCCGGCTCCTTCAGCCACTTCGCCCACAAGTACTGGGGCGGTTACGCAGGCTTCCTCGCCGGCTGGAACTACTGGGTACTCTACGTGCTGGTGGGCATGGCCGAGCTGACAGCGGTGGGCAAGTACATCCAGTTCTGGTGGCCGGAAATTCCGACCTGGGTCAGTGCGGTGGTGTTCTTTGTGCTGGTCAACCTGATCAACACCCTCAACGTGAAGTTCTTCGGTGAGACCGAGTTCTGGTTCGCGATCATCAAGGTGGTGGCGATTGTCGGCATGATCGTGCTCGGCTGCTACCTGCTGTTCAGCGGCACCGGCGGCCCGCAGGCCTCGGTGAGCAACCTGTGGAGCCACGGCGGGTTCTTCCCGAATGGCGGCATGGGGCTGTTGATGTCCATGGCGTTCATCATGTTCTCGTTCGGCGGCCTGGAGCTGGTGGGTATTACCGCCGCCGAAGCCAGCGAACCCCGCAAGGTGATCCCGAAGGCGATCAACCAGGTGGTGTACCGAATCCTGATTTTCTACGTCGGCGCCCTTACCGTGCTGCTGTCGTTGTACCCATGGGACCAACTGCTGCAAACCCTCGGCGCGTCGGGCGATGCCTACAGCGGCAGTCCGTTCGTGCAGATCTTTTCCTTGATCGGTAACGACACCGCCGCCCACATCCTCAACTTCGTGGTCCTGACCGCGGCACTGTCGGTGTACAACAGCGGCGTGTACTGCAACAGCCGCATGCTGTTCGGCCTGGCCGAGCAAGGCGACGCGCCGAAAGCGCTGATGAAGTTGAACAAGCAAGGCGTGCCGCTGCGTGCCCTGGGCATCTCGGCCCTGGTGACGCTGCTGTGTGTGGTGATCAACTACGTCGCGCCGCATGACGCACTGGAGCTGTTGTTTGCGCTGGTGGTTGCCTCGTTGATGATCAACTGGGCGCTGATCAGCCTGACCCACATCAAGTTCCGCAAGGCCATGGGCGAGCAAGGCGTGGTGCCGTCGTTCAAGACCTTCTGGTTCCCGTTCAGCAACTACCTGTGCCTGGCGTTCATGCTGATGATCATCTGCGTGATGCTGGCGATTCCGGGTGTGCGGGCGTCGGTGTATGCGATTCCGGTTTGGGTCGGGATTATCTATGTGGCGTACCGGTTGCGGTTGAATAACGCGAAGGCAGTAACAGCGCAATAACCCATGTGGGAGCCCGCTCCCACATTTTGATCGTATTCCAAATGAAAAGCCCCGGTACTGATGAGTACCGGGGCTTTTTGTTGGGCCTTGATTACAGCGTGGAACGCACTCGCCACAGCTCGGGGAACAATACGGTGTCGAGCATCTTGCGCAGGTAACCCACGCCTTCGGTGCCGCCCGTACCAGGCTGGAAGCCAATGATCCGCTCCACCGTGGTGACATGGCGGAAGCGCCATTGGCGGAACGAATCCTCCAGGTCGATAAACTTTTCGGCCAATTGGTACAGGTCCCAATACCGGCTCGGATCGCGATAAACCTCGCGCCACGCCGCCTCCACGGAATCATCGTGAACCGTCGGCGCCGTCGGGTCGCGTTCGGCGCGCTTGGGGTCGATCGCCAGCCCGGCCTTGGTCATCAGGTTGATCGCCTCGTCATACAGCGACGGCGTGGCAATCGCCACCTGCAGCTCCTTCAACAACTCCGGCCGGTGGGCATGAGGCCGCAACAGCGCCGCGCTTTTGTTGCCGAGGATGAATTCGATTTCCCGGTACTGGAACGACTGGAAACCCGACGACTGCCCCAGGTACGGGCGGATCGACTTGTACTCCGACGGCGTCATGGTCGCCAGTACCGCCCAGGCGTGCACCAACTGGTCAAAGATCCGCGACACCCGCGCCAGCATCTTGAACGCCGGCGGCAGCTCACCCAGGCGCACGTGTTCGCGGGCGGCCTTGAGTTCGTGGAGCATCAACTTCATCCACAGCTCCGAGGTCTGGTGCTGGATGATGAACAGCATCTCGTTGTGGTCCGGCGACAGCGGGTGCTGGGCGCTGAGCACTTTGCCCAGGTCCAGGTAGTCGCCGTAGCTCATGGACTCGGAAAAATTCAGCTCGGCGTTATGCCATTCTTCCGGCGGCTGGTAGTCAGGGGAGAAAGGACACTGGCTCATCGCGTGGGCTCCTTGAGCGGGCGGAGAATGGCTCGTACCGGGCTGGCATCGAGGTTGGCAAAACGCAGCGGCAGCGCGATCAACTCGTAATCGCCCTCCGGCACGTCGTCGAGGACGATGCCTTCGAGAATCGCCATGCCATGCCGGGCGACGGCGTTGTGGGAGTCCATGGTCTTGGACTGCTGCGGGTCCAGGGACGGTGTGTCGATACCGATCAGGCGCACACCGAGGCTGAACAGCAACTCGACGGTTTGCGGGGCGACGGCGGTGAAATTCGAATCCCAGGTATCCAGCGGCGCCTGTTGATAAGTGCGCAACAGTACACGCTCCGGCAGGTTTTCCAGGCGGCCTTCCAACTGATGCGGCTGCACCAGCGCGCCGCTGCCCAGGCAATGCAGCACCCGGCACGGGCCCATGTACACATCCAGAGACACTTCGCCAATCGGCGCGCCGTCCGCGCTGTAGTGCAACGGCGCGTCCACATGGGCGCCGGTGTGGGGCGACAGGGTGATGCGCCCGACATTCACCGGGCACTCGGGGCCGAACTGCCAGACCCGCTCTTCCTGAAACGGCGTATCACCCGGCCAGGTCGGGGTCGCGGTGCTCAAGGGCGGGCTGATGTCCCACCACGTTTTTATTGGATTCATTTCAAGGCTCTCGGTCGTTACTGGGGTGAATGATACGAGGGCCGGCTGTAAATATTCTTGCGAATTCCAGCGCAAAGCGGGAAATCTTTCGCACTTACTGCGAGGAAATGGCTGATTGGCGCACAGATATTTCGTACTGACTCAATCCTTCAAACAACAAATATCCCCTGTGGGAGCCGGGCTTGCCCGCGATGAGGTCGGCACAGCGTGCCCTTCCATCGCCTGACACTCCGCCATCGCGGGCAAGCCCGGCTCCCACAGGGGTTGGCGGTGACTCACGGCTGTGCAAATGACTGCGCTTCTGGGCATCCCGATGTCGAGTCCAGACCACTGGCGGGCCGCCCAAGGCGATAGGGTTCGGACTTCCCTTCCACTGCCTCGGAATCATCATGTCCAAGCCAATCACCGTACTGCGCGACACCCATCCACTGCCGGTGCTGGACGCCTGCAAATGGGAAAAACTCGAAGGCGACCCGCACACCGTCAACCTCAACGCCTACACCAGCGAGGACGGCAGCAAGATCATGGGCACCTGGATCTGCACCCCCGGCAAATGGCGGGTGGAGTATGTGAAGTGGGAATACTGTCACTTCCAGGAAGGCTACTGCGTGATCACCCCGGACGGCCTGGAGCCGATCCATTTGCGGGCTGGGGATATCTTTGTGGTGGAGCCGGGGATGAAGGGGACGTGGGAAGTGGTCGAGACGGTGCGTAAGTATTTTGTGTTTGCCTGATCCCACCTCCTGGAAAGGGGTCGCCCTGGCCCCTTTTACCTCAACGACGACCGTCGCGCCCTTCTGATAAAAGCAGCACCTCCCTGCCCCTCTTCCAATAACAATCGCTGTTATTCGTGACAACAACCCTTGATATTCGAAAACAATCAATTAGTATTTTGTGACAGAATATTGTGAACACCAAGTTCTTGAAAAAATCTCATGACGTAATGCGCAAAATACATAATCAAACTCACCAAACAGTACAACCACTACTTTAGTTATAGATAAGATTGACTTTTGACACCCCCTACACTTTGAGATAGCTTTCTTGCAACCGGTCTATACTCGAATCTCATAGCATTATAACCCGATGATAATAAGAGGTACGGAGAAGGTGCAGAACTTCACATAATCGCAACCTTCACTGCACATTGATGGAAAACGCGCAGCGATTTGAATTAGACTCCAATGAATCAGTTGATTACCCCATTGGTTTGTTCTAAGGACTCCACACGTCTTCCAGCACTTACTGCACGCGGCAGTCGAGACCGCGCTTTTGTAAAAGGATCAAGAAAATGCCTGAAAAAACAACACGTCTGACCATTCTCATCGACTTCCCGACCAAGCAGCGTCTGGAGTCGCTGTCCGAGGAAGTTGACCTTACTATTTCTCAGGTTATTCGCAAGCTGATTCGTGACCATCTCCAGCAATACGAGAGCCAAGTCCCGCCCTCCGTGCTGGAGCCGGAGAAAGAGGATTCATCGCTCTGCTCTTGATATATAAGCCTGGGTAATTTGCCTTTATAAAACTGTGCGGCATAACTTTCTGCTTATTTATCAGCTGGCGCGCAGTTTAATCATGAACACTGCGCGCCACCCCTCTCCAAGTTAAAAACTGGTGATGAACTATGCCTGTGAAACAGCAATGGCTTGCTTGTTATGCTCATCTAAGCAAAGAAATGAATGGGCCTGCTGTATCATCAGACACCGCGCAGCCCTGTACCTTGTTTTTCTCCATGAGCGACGGCACCCAGCGCGCGCATGTTTTTCATATCACGGCAGATAACTTCGAAGCCGCCTGGCAAACCGGTGTGCAGCGCTTGCAGGGAGCCTACGAACGAGACCGTGCGCAGTCAGGCAACATCGTCGAACGTTCATGGATACGCGTCGAATGCGCGATCAACGTAACCGCCATCACCTGGGCCGAACTCAATGCGCGCTTCAAGCGCCACAAGCGTAATTACTTCCGGCGCGGCATCGCCTTCGATGCGGCGCTGCACATCGCGATCACCGAACAGGAACTGAACGCCAACGCGATCCTGTATGGCGGCAACGCTATCAATCACGCGAGCTTCAATGCCGGCAATTTTTCGGTGTACGCCAGGCGCCGTTTTACCGGGCTCAATACAGCCGACCTGATCGCCACACTTGAACCCGAGACCCCCGTGTTCCTGTTCGACACCAAGGGCGTTTTTTGTGCCGAAGACGGCGTGCCCCACCCGCTGAACCCTGGCCCGACAGAAACCGGCTGGCGCACCCTCGCAGCGCTGGAGCCCGGCATGGTAAAGGCGAGCATCATCAGCGCCGCAAGCTACCTGAGCACTCAGGTGCAGGGCGGCGGCCAGTTCGTCTACGGCTACTTCCCGTGCTTTGACCGGGCGATAAAAAACTACAACACCCTGCGCCACGCCAGTACCACCTATTCGATGATCGAGGCCTGGGCACTGACCGGCGACGAGGCGCTTAAATCCGCCATCGACCGCTCGCTGGCCTACCTTACCCAGGAACTGATCAAGTCCTACGCGCTGCCCGACGGCAGTGTGGCGGCGTATCTGCTGGACACCGGTGACGAGATCAAACTGGGCGGCAATGCCGTGTGTTTGTTGGCGCTGGTCAAATACAGCGAAATCACCGGCACCCGCCACTATCTACCCGTGCTGGAAGCCCTGGCCAATGGCATGGCCTGGATGCAGGACGCGACCACCGGCGCCTTCGTGCACGTCTTGCATGGCCGTGACCTTACCGTCAAAGAGGCGTTCCGGATCATCTACTACGACGGCGAGGCCGCGTTCGGGTTGATCCGCCTCTACGGCCTCACCGGCGATGAGCGCTGGTTAACCGTGGTGGAAAAAGCCTTCGACTACTTCATCGAAAAACAGCACTGGCGCGAGCACGATCACTGGCTCAGCTATTGCGTGAACGAACTGACCCGCTACCGACCTGACGAAAAGTATTTCCGCTTCGGCCTGAATAACGTCGCCGGTTATCTGGGGTTCGTGCAACAGCGCATCACCACCTTTCCGACGCTACTGGAATTGATGATGGCTGCGCAGCAGATGCTCGAACGCATCGCCCAGCAAGCGCAATTGCGCCACCTGCTCACCGAGATCGACCTGCACGCGTTTTACCGCGCCCTGCATCATCGTGCGCGCTATCTGTTCAACGGGTATTTCTGGCCGGAAACGGCGATGTATTTCGCCAATCCTGCGCGCATTGCCGGTTCGTTTTTTATCCGTCACCACGCGTTCAGGGTGCGCATCGACGACGTGGAGCATTACCTCTCGGGGCTGATTGCCTACCACCGCTACCTGCTCGACGGCGCGCCGCAAGTGAGCCTGGCCCAGGACGCAGCACCCCTCGGCTGGGTCTGGGACGCCAACACCCTGGCTCGGGTGACACACGGCACCTGGGCCAAACAGCCACCGCCCGGTTGGTACACGTCGGGTTTGACGCCGTCCATGCAGTTTTTCAAACCCCAGCGCATGCTCAATCGGCACCCCAGCAAGGTGGGACCGAACGAAGTGCAGTCAGCGCTGCGCTGGGCCCAGGCCAGTCCTGAGCGACGCCCCTCGGCGTTCTTGTGTGTAGACCCGACGCCCTACCTGGACAGCGGCCTGCCGGTGTTACAGGTCGCCGATACCAGCGAGGCCATGCTGCAAATGGGTCGATACGCCAGGCAGCAATTCACTGGCCAGGTGTTCGGCGTCACCGGCAGCTTCGGTAAAACCACCGTGGTCGCCATGCTCGGCCACGCCCTGAAACACTGGGGCGAAGTGGGCCACACCGAGGCCAACGCCAACCTGCCCCATGGGATCGCCTGGAACCTGGCGAGCATGCCCCGTCCGGCCAAATTCTGGGTACTGGAAATGGCCGTGGGCCGCATGCCGATTAACTCGGAGCTGGTGCGCCCACACATTGCTATCGTGACCGGGCTGGCTCCGGCGCACCTGGAATACCATGGCACCCTGGAAAACCTGGCGCGTAAAAAGAGCGCGATCTTCCGCTCGATGGCACCGGGTGGGCACGCGGTGCTGTGCCGCGATATGCCGCACTACGAGGTGTTCGCCCAGGCCGCCGAAGTCGCGCGCTTGCACGTGACCAGCTATGGCGAACACGCCGATGCCGATGTGCGCCTGCTCGACGTGTGCAGCGAGGCCGACCGGGTCTACGTCACCGCGCAACGTGACACGCAACGGCTGGATTTCAGCCTGAGTGCTCGCGGCCGACACATGGTGCTCAACGCGCTGGGGGTGCTGGCGTCGCTGTTCGCCGCGGGGCTTGACGCCGACCAGGCACTGGAAGTGCTGACCGGCTTCCAACCGGTGGAAGGTCGCGGCAATATCCGCTCGATCAAATGCACCGACGGGCATTTCCAGCTGATCAACGATGCGTACAACGCCAACCCCGGCTCGATGGCTGCGGCCTTGCGCTCGATGGCCGACCTGCCCGTGGCCTCGCGGCACCGGGTAGTAGTGTTGGGCGACATGCTGGAGCTGGGCCCCGACGCCCAGCGCTACCACCTGGAACTGGCTGACTCGCTGCGCGCGGCGGCGCCCCGGCATTTGGTGCTGTGCGGGCCGCTGATGCGTGAGGTGTACCGGGTGCTGCGCAGTGAGCTGTCAGTGCAGTGGTTCGAGGATGCCACGGCATTAGGCCAGGCGTTGGCGCGCCACCCCGGCCAGTGGTTCCAGGCGGGGGATTGGGTACTGGTGAAAAGCTCCGGTGGTACCGGGTTGTCGCAGATCTGTGATTGGCTGAACACGACCGAACAGGCGGTGCCGGCGGGTTAGCCCGCGCAGCCTGCTGCTGTCTTCAGGCCAATGTCATTGCGCAGTTGGTGAAACATCGCAGGCACACCCTGCGCCTTGACCAACTGCGCCTGATGCCCGGCGCGAATCAACGCCCGGTAAAAACGCTCCTGCAACACAAATGGGGTTACCTGGTCATCCACGCTGCCAATCACGAACAACTGCCGCGCAGGCGCAACGGCAATGCCGGCCAGGTGCTCCAGGGGATCGTAGGGGTGCAATAAACCATTGGTGTCGCGCCCCGGACGCGAAGGCAGGCCTTTGCTTTGACGCAACATCTGCGCGCGCTGCACCAGGGCAAACGCGCCGGAAGTCATCACTGCACACTTCACATCGGTACGCCCCAAGGTCAACAACGCCGCGGCCACCGTGGCGCCGCCGCTGTGCCCCAGCAACACAAACTGCCCGATGCCGTAACGCTTGCGCAGCTCGTTGAGCGCAGCGTCCAGCACAATGAATTCCCGCGCCTGGCGCCGCTGCCCATGGTTGCCGCTGGAACCGTAGGTGCCAGGTCGCGCCACAATCACCACCGGTACGCCCGCACGCCGGCTCAGGGCCTTGGCCTGCCTGGCCTTGGCGGCCAGGGTATTGCCACGGATCGACTCGGGCGAGCGGTGCATTTCCACGTTGCGGTCGCCATGAAACATCACGATCACCACGGGCGCACGGCTCAGCACCGCCCCGGAAAAATAGCGAATGCACTCATCGCCCCCGGCCAACTCGACCCAGAGTGCAGAGTCGACCTGGTTGCAGGTCGACTGGTCGGCCGGGGTGTTCCAAAGCAACGGTGTCGACCCCTCACTCAGGGCCCACGCGCCCGGCACGCCGGCCCACAACAGCATCCACCACAACGCAAACCTGGCCACAGCCACCTCGCCTAACGCTCGCGCAAGGCCTCCCGCGCACGGTTCATGGGCTTGATCAAATAGTCGAGCACGGTTTTCTGGCCGGTCTTGATATCCACCGAGGCAATCATCCCAGGCACAATCGAAAACGACTTGCCGGCCTTGTTTTTCAAGGTGTCAGCGTCGGTGCGGATGAACACTCGGTAGTAAAAGACTTCTGGCTTGACCTCGTCCTGGATAGTGTCCGGAGAAATGGTCACGACCTTGCCGTCCATGCCGCCATAAATGGCGTAGTCGTAGGCGGTGATCTTGACCTTGGCCACCTGGTCGGGATGGATAAAGGCGATATCTCGCGGGGAGATACGCGCCTCGATCAACAACTGCTCATCCAGGGGCACAATCTGCATCAGGCGCCCGTTGGGCGGGATAACCCCGCCGATGGTGGTGACCTCTATCCCCTTGACGATACCGCGCACCGGCGAGCGCAGGGTCAGGCGGGTCACCGAGTCGGAGCGCCCGCGCATGACTGACGACAGCGTCTCGACGTCGGCATTGACCTTCGCCAGGTCCTCACCGGCCCGCACCATATACTCGGAGCGGGCCTGGGTCAGTTTCAACTCCAGCTCGGCCTTTTGGCGCTTGAGGCGCAACACCTCAACGTTGCTGGCGGCGCCGACCTTGGCCAGGTTTTCGGTGATTTCCAGCTCGCTACGCACCAGCCCGAGCGACGATCGCACGCCGGCCAACGATTCTTCGAGGCCCTTGCGCCGAGTGTTGAACAGGTCGGTTTCGGCGCGCACCAGTGCGGGGTAACGCTCAAGCTCCGGGGGGAACAGTAACGGTTTGCCGTCTACCTCGGCCTGCAAACGCGCGACGCTGGCCAGCGCCGCCCGGTACTTGGCGGCACTTTCATCAAAGTTGGATTCGGTCTTGGTCGGGTCAAGCCTGGCCAACGTCTGGCCATTTTTGACGATATCGCCCTCCCCCACATTCAACTCCGTGACGATGCCGCCTTCCAGCGACTGGATGATTTGCTCACGCGAGGTCGGGATGACTTTGCCGCTGCCCGTCGAGACTTCGTCCACTTCAAAAAAGTAGGCCCAGGCACCAAACGCAATCAGCATGACAAACACCCAGCCCACCACGCGCGTGGCGCGCACCACGGTGCGTTCATCCACGCCGTCGTGGGTATGCCGGGCGCCTTCGTCTTCGGTGGCGAGCAGGGGTATGGTTTTCGGCGCAGGGCTTTTCACTGGGTTTTCCCCTTCGGTTTGGACAGGCGCGCAATCGCGTTGGCTTTGCTGTCATCGACGATGATCTGGCCGTTGTCGACCACGATCACCCGATTCACCAGGCTCAATACACTCATGCGGTGCGTGGCGATAATCAGCGTGCGGTGGGCTGCCCAGCGGTCGAGGTTGTGGATCAACTGGCGCTCGGTCGCTTCATCCAGGGACGCGGTGGGCTCGTCGAGCAACACGATATGCGGCTGGCGAATCATCAGCCGCGACAGCAGCAGCGACTGACGCTGCCCGCCCGACAGGCCCAGGCCACCTTCCAGGATCATGTGGTCCAGGCCGTCGGCGAACTTGCCGATGAAGTCGCCCGCACCGGTCAGCGCCAGGGCCTGGAGGATTTCCTGATCGCTGGCATGCGGCGCCCCCATGATCAGGTTGTCGCGCAGCGTGCCGTGGAACAGCCGCGAGTTTTGTGTCATCAGCCCCACGTCGCGGCGCACGTCGGCGGGGTCGATGTGGCTGAGGGCAACGCTATCCAGGCTGATGGTGCCGGCCTTGAGGTCGAGCATCCCGGCCAATGCCTGCAACAGCGTGGATTTACCCGCGCCGTTACGCCCCAGAATCGCGATGCGCTCGCCCGGCTGGATCTTCAGGTCGGCCACACGCAGCGCCGGCACGGGGGCATCGTCGGAATACTGGAATGTGGCCTGGCTCAGCGCGTATTGGCCTTTGATCACCGGCAGGTGCACGCGCTTGCTGCCCTCGGGATGGTCCACCGGCAATTCCATGATCCGGTTCAGGCCTTGCAGCGCAACCTTGGCCTGCTGCCAGCGCGTCAGCACCTGGGTGATCTGGGACATCGGCGCCATCATCCGCGACGCCAGGATCGACGCCGCGACAAGGCTACCGGTGGTCATGTCGCTGGCCATGACCATGGGCGCACCGAACACCACCACCACGGCAAACACCGAGCCCTGCACATTGTTGCTCCAGGCCACCAGTTTGTTGGTGAGCAGGCGCAGGCGCAGGCTGGCGTCGCCGCAGGTGGCGTTGTAGTGATTCCATTGTTGCTGGAAGCGCTGTTCGGCCTGCAACGCCTTGATGTCGTCCAGGCCTTGTATGGTCTCCACCAGCATTGCGCTGCGCAACGAGCTTTCACGCATCGACTCATTCGCCAGTGCCGCGAGTTTTTTCTGCGCCAACAGCCCGGGCACTATCAGGAACAGCACAGCCACCATTGGCACCGCCACCAGCGGGCCGGCGATCAACCAGTAGATCACCAGAAACAGCAGGAAGAACGGCAGATCGGCCAGCGCCGTGGCGGTGCTGGAGGTGATCAGCTCACGCAGTTGCTCCAGCTCCTTGAGCTGCGAAATGAACGAGCCGGTGGACTTCGGCCGGGCGCTGTTACGCAAGCGAATGGCATGCCCGAACACCAGGTCGGAAACGCGCAGATCCGCGCGTTTGCCGAGCATGTCGGTGATGCGCACACGGGTGATGCGCATGATGAAATCAAACACCAGCGCCAGCATCACCCCGCCAAACAGCACATACAGGGTGGGCATGGATTCGGCCGGGATCACCCGGTCGTACACCTGCATCGAAAACAGTACCCCGGCCAACCCCAGCACGCTGGTGACCAGCGACGCGAGCATCACATAGCCATAGGGCCGCAGGTCGCGCAGCACGATGTTTTTGAACCACGCCTTCTCGTAAGGCTTGATGTAGTCGTCGACACGCCGGTCACGCACTGCCGCCATGGGTCGCAGAATCACGCTCTTGCGCGCTTGCTCCAACAGGTCCTGGCGGGTGAGCCGGCTTTGCAGGCCGCCGTCGCCGCTGTAGGCGATGCCCAGGTTGTCGCCGTCGCCGAGGGTTTCGAGCACACCCACCTGGCCGTCGGCAAATTGCAGCACCACCGGTAATTGGCGCTGCATCAGCGTGGTTTCGCTGAAGTCGGCAATCACGCAGTTCAACCCCGCCTGGCGGGCCATCTGCCGTACCACTTCTTCCACCGAAGCGCCTTCGGTCCATTGTGCGGCGATGCGCACGCTTTGGGCCGAGCATTCCAGGCGGTAATGCCGGGCCACGCTCAGGACGGCCTCCAGCCACACGTCATAATCCACTGCGGGCGCCGGGTTCAGCGGTGTTTGTACTGCGTTGGTTTCGTCCGCAAGCATCACAGCATCATTCATGGCCGAATCTCCACACCTTGCAGGGTGCTGTTGTCCAGGTGGAACGCCGTGCGCAGTGCGCCCGTGTTGTAGAGGCAATCGATTTTCAGGCGGCGCAGGTCAGCGGCGGTGTTTTCCCGGTCCATGCGTGCCTGGTGAATTTCCTGCTCGGCATTCAGCAGGTCGAGCAACGGCCGTGTGCCCAGTTCGAGGTACTGCTGGCGATATAGGTCGCGGGTTTCGGAGATGCTGCGCTCACGAAAATCCAGGGTGGATAACCGCTGGCTGAGGCTTGAGATTTGATCCCGCGCCTCCAGCAACCCCTGGCGAACCGCAAGGCGCGCGGCGTCGTTGGCGGCATCGGCGGAACGCAGGGCCTGTTGCGCGGCGGATTTGCGGGCGGTGATTGCGCCGCCCTGATACAGCGGCATTTTCACGTTGAGAAATACGCCATAACGGGTACGGTCGCGGCCGCCGGGGACGTTGCTGTCGTCGTTGTTGTCCAGGTAGTGCGTGATGGACGGGTCCAGCGACACGGTCGGCAACGCCTCGGCACGGGCTTGTGCAATCAGCGCCAGCGCATCGACACGCTGCGCCTGGGCGATCAGCAGGGTCGGCGTGACTGCCGTATCGGGTACCACGCCCACGCAGGATTGCTCCAGGCTTGCCGGAAAACCATTCGCCACGCTCACTGGCGCCTGCGACCCAAGCAGGCTGCTCAACGTGCTGCGCCAGCGATTGAATTGCGCGGTGAATTGCAATTGCGTCGCCACCGAGGCCTCGACCCGCGAGCGGGCCTGGATTAGGTCCGAACGGGTGCTGGCGCCCATGTCGCTGCGCTTTTTGGCCAGCTCTGCAATCGCCGAAATGCCGTCGATTTGCTCGCGAGCCAGTTGCACCAGCAACTGCGAGCGCTGCAGTTCGATCACGGCGAACGAGGTATCGCGCGCCACCTGATCGATCGACAGCAACACCGACGCCTGGCTGGCACTGACCCGTGCCAGCGCACTGTCGACAGAACTTGAGACCTTGCCGAAGTCATAGAGCATCTGCGACGCCGACAACGAAAACGCACGGCTCTGGCCGTTGCCCCTGAGGCCGCTGTCGTAGCCGGAGTTGAAGCCGCCGCTGACTTGCGGGTAATAACCGGAACGGGCGATGTTCACGTTCTCGTTTTGTTGGTACAGCTGGCCGATCGCCTCGGAAATTGCCGGGTGCCATTCCACCGCCAGTTGAATGGCGCGTGTCAGGTCAAGGTTGCTCGGTATGACGTGCTCGGGTGCCACCGGTGCGCTGACGCCCGTTGGCCCGCCGGGTAAATGTGTGCCCAGGTTGCTCGGGCTGATGATGTTGACGCGTTCTTCATCGTCGATATACGACGCTGCCATGACCGGCGCACGCTCGGGCGCGATCATTGCGACTGCCAGAATTACGGCAGACAGCTGCTTGGCCAAACTCTTTTGCCTCACTGCTAGTCACCTGACTGTTGTCAAACCTGATGAGTACAACAACGGACCGTGACTGACGTCACGGCCCATCGCTGCATTACCGTTGGTAGGGAAAACCGGGCCTCGCGGCCCGGCCGGCAGGGGTGGCGTTACACCACGCTGATGCCGCTCTGTACCCAGAGCTGATGGGTTTCATCTTCCGGACTTGTGTAGATCACGTACTCAAGACCGTTCTCTACCTGGGTCGCACCGGCGCTCCAGTCACCTGTCAGGTGCACGCTGTCCTGATCGTCGCCCTGGATCATCAAGCGATCCGACTCAGGCCCGGTGATGGACACCAGGTCTTCGAGGCTCAGGGTCAGGTCGACGGCGCTGACATCGTTCAGGTCGATGCTGTGCACCCCGCTGACTGTGCCAATCAGGTCGGTGAGGTTGATGGCTGCATCGCCGCCTTCCCACAACAACCCGTCTGCACCCGCGCCAGCGTCGACATGGGTGAAGTCGGTGTCGTCGGCCACCACGGCATCGTGGTGATCGCCGTCAACGTTGGCGCCGTCATCCGCCGCCTGGTCCACCGCACTGTGGGCAGCGGCAATGCCGGCACCTTCAGTGGCTGGCGCACCCGGGTTGGCGTCGTCCCAGACCAGGTCGCGATCCGGCGAGTCGATGCGCACGTAGAGGTCGGCGGTGTCTTCCTGGCCGGTTGGCGTGGTGAGCTTGTAGGTGAATTTATCCACCTGGCCAATCTCGTCCAGCGTCAGCCCGGCATGCGGGGTGTAGACGTACTTACCATCGGCAAACACGGTCAATGTGCCGTGGTCACCGTTGATTTTCGTCCCCGTTTGCCCAGGAATCACATAGACCCCGTTGACCAGCACACTGAGTACCGTCAGCGGCGAACCGAGGACATCCGGCCCGGACAAGCTGTCGGACAGCAGGTTGCCAGTCGCATTGCTCATTGCACCGGTCACGAACTCCGTGAGGGAGGTGGTAGTGAGCTTCTGCGCAATGTGCAGCGCACTCAGCGACAGCACGGCACCGGTCGTCCCGGTCACGCGATAGGTCCCGGCATCCAACCCTTGGAACGTGTGGTTCGCCTGGGTAGTGGTCTGCTGCGTGACCCATTCGTTACCGATGAACTTCTGCAGATTGACGGTCGTGCCTGGCAACAACGCAATGCCGGTGACGGTGACGTTGATCGCAAGCTCTGCGGTCGTGCCCGTGGCAACGTTGATCTCGGCACCCGTACCCGTACTGCTGCCGAGCAGTGCCAGGTTGTAGCTCAGGGTCGCCAGGTCGGCCTGGGTGACCAGGTTGACGATGTCGATCTGTGCCGAACCCAGGTCATCATTGGCAACCGTGTTGATCACGCCGGGCGCAGATGGATCGGTAGCGCTCCAGTCCACGTTGACACTCGGGCTGTCGATACGCACATACAAGGTTGCCGAGGCCGAAGCACCGGCACCATTGACCAGGTGATACTCGAAGGCATCCACCTTGCCGATGCTGGCGACATCGCCGTTCGGGGTGTACTTGTACTCGCCGTTGGCGAAGATGGTCAGCTGACCATATTGACCCTGCAGCACCGTGCCGGTGGTGGCGTCGGCATCGACGAATTCGCCGTTGACCTCGACCTGCACCTTCACTGGCCCGCCGGTTCCCGGTTCATCCGGTTTACCGCCAATGCCCGGGTCGGTGATGACGTTGCCGGTGACATCCGGCCCTGCTTCCCCGGTGAAGTCGGTGAGGCTGTCATTGGTGACGCTCAACTTGGCCGTGGCCCCTGCACCAACGCTGACCAGGTTGGGGTCGAGCTTGAGGGTAAAGCGATACTGCCCGGCTTCCAGGCCTTCGATTTTGGCGCTGGAGCTTTGTCCGAACAGCCCCAACAGGTCGAGCAAGCCCGAACCGTTGCTGCCTTGCTGCACCGGCAACCATCCACCGGCACCGTCGCTCACTTCCAGCGTGGCAGTGAAGCCACCGCCCAACAGCGAGACCAGGTCGGCCTGGGCAAACTGCAGGTTCAGCGTTCCGCTGGAACCCTCGGCAACCGAGAACTCCTGCTGCTTGGTGTGATCGCCCAGAATGATGCCGCCGACACCCAACAGGGTGAACACGCGCATATCGGCCAGGCCGGTGTTGGATGTTACGGGTTTGATGGTTACTTCGCCGGTGGCGAGGTCGTCGAAGGCTTCGAGGTCGGCGTCGGCGTCGGCATCAGCATCGGCATCGGCATCGGCGTCAGCGTCCGCATCAGCGTCAGCGTCAGCATCGGCATCCGCGTCGGCGTCGGCGTCGGCGTCGGCATCAGCATCCGCATCAGCATCGGCATCGGCATCCGCGTCAGCGTCAGCGTCAGCATCAGCATCAGCATCAGCATCAGCATCGGCATCGGCATCGGCATCCGCATCCGCATCAGCGTCCGCATCAGCATCGGCATCG
>NZ_JACAPX010000019.1:28597-97599 GCF_013385435.1 Pseudomonas sp. F9001 | reverse complement strand
CTGTAAGAGCGGAACCATAAGCAGCCGTTACCTAAATAACGGATATACACCCCCCCCAAAAAAAATCGCAGTTAAACCTTTCCCCCACCCCAAAGGTCTCTGAATTACCCCCCCAGAGCCCCAAGCATGGCCAAATCCCCCAACTTCGCCAAAGACTGGTTCACCGCCAAGGGCTGGAAACCGTTCGCCTTCCAAAAAGACGTATGGCACGCAGTCAAGGAAGGCCAGTCAGGACTGCTCCACGCCAGCACCGGCGCCGGGAAAACCTACGCCCTGTGGTTCGCCGCCCTCAACCGCTTCGCCATCACCGAAACCACACCCCGCAAACGCAAAGCCCCCGCCGAACCGCTGGCCGTCCTGTGGATCACCCCAATGCGCGCCCTGGCCGCCGACACCGCCCGCGCCCTTGAGGCCCCGCTCGAATCACTGAAAATCCCCTGGACCGTCGGCCTGCGCACCGGCGACACCAGCAGCAGCGAACGCGCCCGCCAAACCCGCCGTCTGCCCACCACCCTGATCACCACCCCGGAAAGCCTCACGCTGATGCTCGCCCGCGCCGACAGCCAGCCCAGCCTGTCGCACCTGCGCATGGTGGTAGTGGACGAATGGCACGAACTGATCGGCAACAAACGCGGCGTGCAATTGCAACTGGCCCTCGCCCGCCTTCGGCAATGGCACCCCGAGCTGATTGTGTGGGGCATTTCCGCAACCCTGGGTAATCAGGCCCACGCGTTGGAGGTGTTGATCCCACAAGGCGGCGGGATCAACGTCCAAGGCCAAACCACCAAACAGTTGCGAGTAGACACCCTGTTGCCACCGGTTATCGAGCGCTTTCCGTGGGCCGGCCATATCGGCCTGAAAATGCTCCCGCAAGTGGTGGCCGAAGTTGATGCCAGCAGCAGTTGCCTGGTGTTTACCAACACACGGGCACAATCGGAAATCTGGTACCAGGCCCTGCTCGACGCGCGCCCCGACTGGGCCGGAGTGATTGCCCTGCACCACGGCTCGCTGTCCCGGGAAACCCGGGACTGGGTGGAGCGAGCCCTGAAGGAGGGGCAACTGAAGGCCGTGGTGTGTACGTCGAGCCTGGACCTGGGGGTAGATTTCCTGCCGGTGGAACGGGTACTGCAGATTGGCTCGGCCAAGGGCGTAGCCCGCCTGATGCAGCGCGCAGGGCGCTCCGGCCACGCACCGGGCCGGCCGTCGCGGGTCACGCTGGTGCCAACCCACAGCCTGGAAATGGTGGAAGCCGCTGCCGCGCAGGACGCCATCGCTGAACGGCGCATAGAAGCGCGCCAGTCGCCTCACAAGCCGTTGGATGTGCTGGTGCAGCATCTGGTGAGCATGGCCCTGGGCGGCGGCTTTGTGCCGGATGAGCTGCTGGCGGAGGTGCGCACCGCGTGGGCCTATCGTGACCTGAGCGCAGCAGATTGGGCCTGGGCCCTGGGTTTCGTGCGCCATGGTGGCCTGTCACTGACGGCCTACCCGGATTACCGCCGCGTCGAGCCGGACGAACACGGCATCTGGCGCGTCCCCGACGCACGCCTGGCGCGGCGCCATCGCATGAGCGTGGGTACGATCGTCAGCGACGCCAGCATCCAGCTGAAATTCTGGAGCAAAGGCGGCGGTGGCAAGACCCTGGGCAGTGTCGAGGAAGGCTTTATTGCACGACTGAAGCCAGGGGATGGTTTCCTGTTCGCCGGCCGCTTGCTGGAGTTGGTGCGGGTGGAAAACATGACTGCTTATGTGAAGCGCAGCACCGCGAAAAAGGCTGCCGTGCCACGCTGGAACGGCGGGCGCATGCCTCTTTCCAACGAGCTGGCCCAGGCGGTGGTCGAGCGCTTTGATGCGGCTGCCCACGGTCACTATCTCGGCCCGGAGATGCAAGCGGTGCAACCCATGCTGGAAACCCAACTGCGCTGGTCCGGACTGCCGACCCGCGATCACTTGCTGGCCGAGGCCCTCAAGTCCCGGGAAGGCTGGCATCTGTTCCTGTATCCGTTTGCCGGGCGCCAGGTGCATCTGGGGCTGGCGAGCCTGCTGGCCTGGCGCGTCAGCCGGCAGCAGGCGGTGACGTTCTCGATTGCGGTCAATGACTATGGGCTGGAACTGCTGAGTGCGACCGAAGTGGATTGGCCTGAGTTATTGGGCGGCGAACTGCTGAGCGCGAATCATCTGCTGGATGACGTGGTAGCCAGCCTGAATGCCGGTGAGCTGGCCCTGCGACGTTTTCGCGAGATCGCGCGGATCGCCGGGCTGGTGTTCGCAGGCTATCCGGGCGCGCCGAAAAGTACGCGTCAGGTCCAGGCTTCCAGCGGGTTGTTCTTTGAAGTGTTCAAGCAATATGACCCGCAGAACCTGCTGCTGACCCAGGCCGGGGAAGAAGTCCTGCGGGATGAGCTGGATATTCGTCGCCTGGAAGAGACCTTGCGCCACCTGTCTGGGTTGAAACTGGACCTGCATCGCATCAAACGGCCTACGCCGTTGGCCTTTCCGCTGCTGGTGGAACGTTTTCGGGAAAGCCTGAGCTCGGAAAAACTCTCGGAGCGGATTGCGCGGATGGTCAAGGATCTGGAAAAAGTCGCCGATAACGGGAAGCCCTGATGCCCGCTCATTACCCGATACATCTGGCGGAAGAAGCGCTGTGGTTGCTGGCGGACAAGGCGGTGTACTGGCCTGCGAGAAAGTGCCTGCTGATCGCCGACGCGCATTTTGGCAAGGCGTCGGCCTATCGCAGCCTGGGCCAGCCAGTGCCACAGGGCACGACGACGGCCAACCTGCAGCGCCTGGACCGGCTGTTGGCGGCTTTCCCCGGCGCGCAGGTGATCTTTCTCGGCGACTTTCTCCACGGGCCTGGCTCTCACGCCAGCGGCACCCTGAACGCCCTGAGAGCCTGGCGTGAGCGTCATGCAGGCGTGGCGCTCACGCTGATTCGCGGCAACCACGACAAACGCGCCGGCGACCCGCCTGGCGATCTGAACATTGAGGTGGTGACCGAACCCTTGCTGATGGGCCCGTTTGCCTTGCAGCACGAGCCCGCCCCCCATGCCAGCCACCATGTGCTGGCCGGGCACGTGCATCCGGTGTATCGCCTGCGGGGCAAGGGCCGGCAAAGCTTGCGCCTGCCGTGCTTCCTGATCGGCAACCAAGTCAGCCTGCTACCGGCGTTCGGCGCTTTTACCGGGGGTTATTCAGTGACGCAGGAAGAAGGCAGCCGGATCTTCGTGATCGGAGACCAGGAAGTATGGCCAGTGCGTTGAGCAACTGACCATTGGCGACACGTGCAGGAAATCAGGCCACAGGGGCGGGAGGCGGTTCGTCAGGGAGAGTGGGTTCGCCAGGCTCTTCAGGCTGGTTGGGCCAGGGATCATCGGGACCTGGCTGGCCGGGAATGCCGCCTGCGGCGGGATCGGCCATCAAGGACCAGGCCATCACACCAATCTGGTTGGGTTCAAGCCGGGCGAGTTCGGCGCTGATTCGCGGATCGAGCTTCATAGGGGACTCCTCAAGCGTGGCCCGGCGCGTTGTGCACGCGTCGGGGCAGTACACCCAATAGAGTGCATGCCCGCTGACAAATTCCCTTAGCCTGTAAGACGATTCGATCAAGTGCGTGGGAGAGTGACGCCGCGCTGGCCCTGATACTTGCCGCCACGGTCCTTATAGGACACTTCGCACTCTTCGTCGGATTCGAAGAACAGCATCTGTGCCACGCCTTCGTTGGCGTAGATTTTTGCCGGCAAGGTGGTGGTGTTGGAGAACTCCAGGGTGACGTGCCCTTCCCATTCCGGCTCCAGCGGCGTCACGTTGACGATGATGCCGCAGCGCGCGTAGGTGCTTTTGCCCAGGCAGATAGTCAGGACATTACGCGGGATACGGAAGAATTCGACGGTGCGCGCCAGGGCAAAGGAGTTTGGCGGGATGATGCAGACGTCGCTCTTGACGTCGACGAAGCTTTTTTCGTCGAAGTTTTTCGGATCGACGGTTGCCGAGTTGATGTTGGTGAACACCTTGAACTCATCGGCGCAGCGTACGTCGTAGCCGTAGCTGGAAACCCCGAACGAGATCAGCCGCTCAGCGCCTTCGCCACGCATCTGGCGCTCCACGAAGGGCTCGATCATGCCGTGCTCTTGCGCCATGCGGCGAATCCACTTGTCCGATTTGATGCTCATGGCGGGTGTCCTGAATAGCGAGGTGAAAAAATTCTGTTGGGCATCTTACCGGGGCTGGCCCCGTGGTTCAAAGGGGCGGCTGTTTTTCTTGGCGCCGCGCAGCCCCTGCTGGGCGGGGCGCACCTTCAATCGTGGGGTGTTGGTGCGGTATCAGGGTGCCGCCAGTCACGAAAATAGAGAAACCTTCGGAAATACCATTGGCACGTTCCGGAAAAAGGGTTAAGGTGGCGCCACTGTGCTGCTTGTGTCACTGAGAATCTCTACACGATATGTTGAATTTCGATCCAACCATCTCCAAGAATTTTTCCTGCTCTTTGCACTCAGTCTCGGCCAGGGCTTTTCCTGAGTCGCAGTTAACTTTGTCCAAGGAGATACACCATGTCTAATCGCCAAACTGGTACCGTTAAGTGGTTCAACGATGAAAAAGGCTTCGGCTTCATCACTCCACAATCCGGTGACGACCTGTTCGTTCACTTCAAAGCTATCCAATCCGACGGCTTCAAAAGCCTGAAAGAAGGCCAACAGGTTTCTTTCATCGCTACCCGCGGTCAGAAAGGCATGCAAGCTGAAGAAGTTCAAGTTATCTAACTTGTACTGATTTAGTCGAAAAGCCCCGCCCTCAAAAGCGGGGCTTTTTTGTGCCCGCTCGTTCCTACGCTCTGCTTGGGAATGCCTCTTGTGACGCTCTGCGTCACGATTTGGGACGCGGAGCGCCCTGGGCTGCATTCCCACGCAGAGCGTGGGAACGAGCAATCACACGATGTAATTCCATGCACAAAAAAATGTGGGAGCCCACCTATGTGGGAGCCGGGCTTGCCCGCGATAGCATCACCTCGATCTATCAGTTGCACCGAGGTGATGCTATCGCAGGCAAGCCAGCTCCCACACAAGCCCGCTCCCACATTTCATCCTGCGTCGTTTATTGAAACAACGACTCACTCGACAAGCCATTCTTCTCGAGGATCTCGCGCAAGCGCTTGAGGCCCTCGACCTGGATCTGCCGCACCCGCTCACGGGTCAAGCCAATCTCCAGGCCAACATCTTCCAGGGTGCTGCTTTCGTGGCCGCGCAGCCCGAAGCGGCGAATCACCACCTCACGCTGTTTGTCCGTCAGCTCCGAAAGCCACTGGTCGATGCTTTGCGACAGATCGTCGTCCTGCAGCAACTCACATGGGTCCGTAGGACGATCATCGGTCAGGGTGTCCAGCAGGGTTTTATCCGAATCCGGACCCAGCGAGACATCGACGGAAGACACCCGCTCATTGAGACCGAGCATGCGCTTGACCTCTCCCACCGGTTTTTCCAGCAGGTTGGCGATTTCTTCAGGCGAAGGTTCATGATCGAGTTTCTGTGTCAGCTCACGCGCCGCCCGCAGGTAGACGTTGAGCTCCTTGACCACATGGATCGGCAACCGGATCGTACGGGTCTGATTCATGATCGCCCGTTCGATGGTCTGACGAATCCACCAGGTGGCGTAGGTCGAAAAGCGGAAGCCCCGCTCAGGGTCGAACTTTTCCACCGCCCGGATCAGGCCGAGATTGCCTTCCTCGATCAAGTCCAACAGGGACAGCCCACGATTGACGTAGCGTCGGGCGATTTTCACCACCAGTCGCAGGTTGCTTTCAATCATGCGCTTGCGCCCAGCCGGATCGCCCTTTTGCGACAAGCGCGCAAAATGGACTTCTTCTTCGGGAGTGAGCAGAGGGGAAAAGCCGATTTCATTGAGGTACAACTGAGTCGCGTCGAGCGCCCGTGTGTAATCAATGTACTTGTGTTGCTTTAACGCGGTGGAGTTCTTGGATTTGGTGCGAACTGAAGGTACAGCAGGTCCCTCATTCGACATCGATTCCGTATCGATGACAGTCTCCATAAGGAGAACCTCATCGTCGATGTCAAACTCCGGCGCTTCTTTACTGAGAGCCATTGTTATAGTCCTTTGGTGAGTTCGACCTCAAGCTCAAGCGACGCCTTTATCCTTGGCAACGCTGGAGCCTGTTCCTACTACGTGAGGAACAGGCTGTGCAACACATCAACGACGGGGAAGGAATTGCAGCGGATCAACAGGCTTCCCTTGGCGGCGAATCTCAAAGTGCAGTTTCACCCGGTCTGTACCAGTTGACCCCATTTCGGCAATTGTCTGTCCGACTTTGACCTGCTGCCCCTCCCGAACCAACAGCCTGCGGTTGTGACCGTAGGCACTGACGTAGGTATCGCTGTGTTTGATGATGACCAGCTCGCCGTAGCCCCGCAAACCACTCCCGGCGTATACCACTGTCCCATCAGACGCAGCTAAAACAGGCTGTCCCAAATCCCCGGCGATATCAATGCCTTTATTCAAACTACCGTTTGAAGAGAATTTTCCAATAAGGATGCCATTTGAGGGCCATCCCCAGCCGGTCGGTGCAGGCCCCGCCGGCGGCATCGGCGCAGGTGCCGGCTTGCTCGCAACGCTAGGCGCGGCGGTGCCTGCAGGCCGGGTGATGATGGTGGTCTTGCTCGAAGACGACGGCGAAGAAGCCGTGTTTGTGACTACAGCGGTCGGTGTTGAACCGGTTCGTCCATCGAAACGAATGGTCTGACCTGGATGTATCGTGTATGGCACAGGGATGTTGTTACGGGCGGCGAGCGCCTTGTAATCCCAGCCATAACGAAAGGCGATCGAGAACATCGTATCGCCCTTGCGCACGACGTATTGGCCCGTGGTAACGGTAGGTTTCTGCGGTACCGCATTATTGCGGTCGACCACCCGCGCACCACCGGATGGCGTGCTTGAACAAGCCGCCAGCAAGGAACTCAAGACAAGGCCAATCACCAGTCGCTGAAAGCTTGTTTGACTCATACGCTGTGCAATGACCGTGAGACTCACCCGCCGCTCCCTTTGTGGTGGCTGACTATGAACGCCTGTATCAGGCTTGAAATATGACGCAAGTATAACTGGCCGTTGGGTTTTTACTGGAAACACGACTCTAAAGAAAATTTCATCATGTTTAACTCCGACGGCTGATCATGTGGACTCAACAGACCCCGCTGTAAGACACATACCCGGCAATAGAATTCAGTACGCAGGAATAATTGATCAGGCCAGCGGACCGTTGAGCAGCGGGACAAAACGCACGGCGCCGAGCACATGCCGGGAAAAGCCCTCTTCCTCGCGAATGATCAACATTAATTGTTGCACTTCGCCGGAGCCCACCGGAATCACCAGGCGCCCGCCGGGAGCCAGTTGATCGAGCAAGGCCTGGGGCACGTCGGTCGCCACCGCGGTGACGATAATGCCGTTGTATGGCGCCAGTGCCGGCCAGCCTTCCCAGCCATCACCCCAACGGAACACCACGTTGCGCAGGTTCAACTCCACCAGGCGTTCCTTGGCCCGGTCTTGCAACACCTTGATGCGCTCCACGGAAAACACCCGCTCCACCAGCTGCGACAACACGGCCGTCTGGTAGCCGGAGCCGGTGCCGATTTCCAGCACCTTGTCCAGCGGGCCCGCCGCCAGCAGCAACTCACTCATCCGCGCCACCATATAGGGCTGGGAGATGGTCTGGTTGTGGCCGATGGGCAAGGCTGTGTCTTCATAGGCGCGGTGCGCCAGGGCTTCATCGACAAACAGATGCCGCGGGGTACGCCGGATGACTTCCAGCACCTGGGCATTGGACAGCCCTTCTTCATACAGGCGCTGGATCAATCGCTCGCGGGTGCGCTGGGAGGTCATCCCGATGCCCCGGCGCAGCAGGTCGTCTTGTTCACGAGCCATCAGCGCAGCCCCTCCAGCCAGCCATCGAGGCTACTGAAGGCATCACTGAAGGTGCGATCGAGTTGCAACGGGGTAATCGAGACATAACCTTGCATCACCGCATGAAAGTCCGTGCCCTCGCCACCGTCCTCGGCATCGCCGGCAGCGGCAATCCAGTACCCTTCCCTGCCACGCGGGTCGACCACTTTCAGCGGCGCTGCCGCACGGGCACGGTGGCCGAGGCGGGTCAGCTGGATACCGCGAATGTGGTCCAGGGGCAGATTGGGAATATTGACGTTGAGCACCGTGCGAGGCGGCAGGACCAGGGTGTCATGGGCCTCCACCAGCTTGCGGGCGAAATACGCCGCAGTCGCCAGGTTGTCCAGTTGACGGGACGCAAACGAAAAAGCGAACGAGGTCCGACCGAGGAAGCGCCCTTCAAGGGCTGCCGCCACCGTACCGGAATACAGCACGTCGTCACCCAGGTTGGCGCCCAGGTTGATCCCGGAAACCACCAGGTCCGGCTCGCGGTCCAGCAGGCTGTTGATCGCCAGGTGCACGCAGTCGGTCGGCGTGCCATTCACGCTGATAAAGCCGTTGGGCAACGTCTGTGTATGCAACGGACGGTCGAGCGTCAGCGAGCTGCTGGCGCCGCTTTTGTCCTGGTCCGGGGCAACCACCACGCACTCGGCGTAATCCGCCAGCGCAGCATGAAGCGCGGCAAGGCCGGGTGCAGTGACCCCGTCGTCGTTAGATATCAGAATACGCATGGGCTGTCCGTCTGCCCCACCGGCACCAGATCTACAAGCTCGCGCACCAAGACAGTGGCGAAGCATCCAGCCGGCAGGACGAATTCCAATTGCAGAATGTCAGGTTCGGGATAATGCCACGTCAACCCGCCAATGGGCAGTCGAAGAATGCGACGTTCCTGGCTCATGCCGGCATTCACCAGCCAATCCCGCAGTTCGGCTTCACCGTCGGCAATCGCCTGTTCCAGCGCGAAGGTTGCTCCCGCAGCCGGCGAATCACCTTCGCCCCACTGCGGGCCGGTGGGATGCAGGTCGAGGATTGCCAGGCGCGGGTCGCTGCATTCAGCCTCCCCCGCCGGGAAAAAGCTGCGGCTGTCGGTAAACGCCAGCAAGTCACCGACCTGGGCGCGCTGCCAGGAACCGTCGGCCACCCGCGCCGCCAGCACTTTATTGAACAGGAAGCTGCGGGCCGTCGAGAGCAGGCGCGAACGCACATTGCGCTGCTCCGGCAAGGCCTTGCGCGCCGCCCAGTCACGGGCATCGACGACGTTGCCGCCGTTATGGCCGAAACGCTGGGCGCCGAAATAGTTGGGAATGCCTTGCCGGGCGATCAGTTGCAGGCGGGCGTCGATGGCCGCCGCATCCCCGGCAAACTGGGTCAGGCGCAAGGTAAAGCCGTTGGCCGAATGCGCGCCGCGCTGCAGCTTGCGCTTGTGACGGCCGGTCTTGAGGATCTTCAGGGTGTCGTTTTCAGCCGCGCTCAGGTCCGGGTCCGCCTTGCCCGGCAACTGCACGCTGAACCACTGGCGTGTCAGCGCCTGGCGGTCCTTGAGCCCGGCGTAGCTGACGGTACGCAACGGCACGCCCGCCGCCTTGGCAATCCGCCGCGCCGCCTCTTCGGTATTCAGGCCGCGCTTTTCCACCCACAACCACAGGTGTTCACCCTCGCCGGTCAGCGGGATATCCAGCACTTCATCCACCTGGAAGTCTTCAGCGGTGGCCTTTAGAACAGCGCTGCCCAAGGCCTCGCCATAGGCACGCGGGCCCAGCAGTTGCAGATCATTCATGCGCGCAGCAACAAGGCAACGGAGTGCACGGCAATGCCCTCTTCGCGACCGGTAAACCCGAGCTTTTCGGTGGTGGTGGCTTTTACGTTCACTTGATCCAACTCAACTTGAAGATCCGCGGCAATCAGCGCGCGCATCGTTTCGATATGCGGGGCCATCTTGGGCGCCTGGGCGACGATGGTGTTGTCGACGTTGCCGACCTTCCAGCCCTTGGCATGGATCAAGCCGACCACGTGACGCAACAGCACACGGCTGTCCGCGCCCTTGAAGGTCGGGTCGGTGTCCGGAAAGTGCTTGCCGATGTCGCCCAACGCGGCTGCGCCGAGCAAGGCATCGCTCAAGGCATGCAGCACCACGTCGCCGTCGGAATGAGCCAGCAACCCGTGGTGGTGCGCGATCCGCACGCCGCCCAGGGTGATGAAATCGCCTTCGGCGAAACGGTGCACATCATAGCCGTGGCCAATACGCATAAAAAAACGCCCCGATTTAATTCAGGGCGTGATTCTACCTACTTTTGCCTCACATTAACCGAGCAAAGCGCGCGCGTGATGGCGTAAATGGTCTTCGATGAAGCTGGCGATAAAGAAGTAGCTGTGGTCATAGCCCGGTTGCAGGCGCAGCTCCAGCGGATGGTTCGCCGCCCTGGCCGCTTGTTGCAACGCTTCAGGCTTGAGCTGCACCGCGAGGAAATCGTCGCGGTCGCCCTGGTCCACCAGCAATGGCAGCTTTTCCGAGGCTTCGCTGATCAACACGCAGGCATCCCATTCGCGCCATTTCGAGCGCTCTTCGCCCAGGTAGCGGGAGAATGCCTTCTGGCCCCACGGGCAATCCATCGGGTTGTTGATCGGCGAGAACGCCGACACCGACTGATAACGCCCCGGGTTGCGCAAGGCACACACCAGCGCGCCGTGGCCGCCCATGGAGTGGCCGCTGATCCCGCGTTTGGCCGACGCCGGGAAATGCGCCTCGACCAATGCAGGCAACTCCTGCACCACGTAGTCATGCATCCGATAGTGCTGGGCCCAGGGCTCCTGGGTGGCGTTCAGGTAGAAACCGGCGCCCAGGCCAAAGTCCCAGGCGTTGTCCGGATCACCCGGCACACCGGGGCCGCGCGGGCTGGTGTCCGGCGCAACAATGATCAACCCCAGCTCGGCTGCCATGCGTTGCGCGCCGGCCTTCTGCATGAAGTTCTCATCGGTGCAGGTCAGGCCCGATAGCCAGTACAGCACCGGCAATTTGCCGCCCTGCTCCGCTTGCGGCGGCAGGTACACGGCGAAGGTCATGTCGCAACCCAGCACGTCGGAATGATGCTTGTAGCGTTTATGCCAGCCGCCGAAGCTTTTCTGGCACGACAGGTTTTCCAGACTCATGGCCGACCTCAGAAGTGAATGACGGTGCGGATGCTCTTGCCTTCATGCATCAGGTCAAACGCCTTGTTGATATCTTCCAGGCCCAT
Source organism: Pseudomonas sp. F9001 (assembly GCF_013385435.1). Classification (NCBI taxonomy): domain Bacteria; kingdom Pseudomonadati; phylum Pseudomonadota; class Gammaproteobacteria; order Pseudomonadales; family Pseudomonadaceae; genus Pseudomonas; species Pseudomonas sp. F9001. The sequence goes on along the minus strand of NZ_JACAPX010000019.1, from coordinate 86,425 downwards.
GGTGTGGGTGATGAACGTATCCAGCGGGATTTCACCGGTCTGGGCCATTTCCACATAGCTTGGCAACTCGCTGCGACCGCGCACGCCGCCGAACGCCGAACCGCGCCAGACGCGGCCGGTGACCAGCTGGAACGGACGGGTAGCAATTTCCTGGCCGGCGCCGGCCACGCCGATGATCACCGACTCGCCCCAACCTTTGTGGCAGCACTCAAGGGCCGCACGCATCAGTTGGACATTGCCGATGCACTCGAAGGAAAAGTCGACGCCGCCGTCGGTCAAATCGACGATCACGTCCTGGATCGGGCGGTCGTAGTCTTTCGGGTTGATGCAGTCGGTGGCACCCAGCTGCCTGGCGATTTCAAACTTGGCCGGGTTGATGTCGATGGCAATGATGCGGCCGGCCTTGGCTTTCACCGCGCCGATCACCGCCGACAGGCCGATGCCGCCCAGGCCGAAGATGGCCACGGTGTCGCCTGGCTTGACCTTGGCGGTGTTGATCACTGCACCGATACCGGTGGTGACACCACAGCCCAGCAGGCAGACTTTTTCCAGCGGCGCTTCTTTGGGAATCTTCGCTACGGAGATTTCCGGCAGCACGGTGTATTCGGAGAAGGTCGAAGTGCCCATGTAGTGGAAAATCGGCTGGCCCTTGTAGGAAAAGCGCGAGGTGCCATCTGGCATCAGGCCTTTACCCTGGGTGGCGCGAATCGCCTGGCAGAGGTTGGTCTTGCCCGACAGGCAGAATTTGCACTTGCCGCATTCCGGGGTGTACAGCGGGATCACGTGGTCGCCCACCGCCACCGAGGTCACGCCTTCGCCGATGGCTTCAACCACGGCGCCGCCTTCGTGGCCGAGGATCGACGGGAAAATGCCTTCCGGGTCCGCGCCCGACAGGGTGTAGGCATCGGTATGGCACACACCGGACGCCACCACCCGCAACAGCACCTCGCCCGCCTTGGGCATGGCCACATCCACTTCAACGATCTCGAGGGGTTTCTTGGCTTCGAAGGCTACGGCCGCGCGGGACTTGATCATCCGGTTTCTCCATCGGGTTAAAAACGTAAGGCCGGCAGTGTAAAACATGCTCATCTGATTAATAATCCAGACAAAAGCAAAACATTATTGCCGCACAGGGACAATCAGCATGCTGGAAAACCGCTGGGAGGGCATCGACGAGTTCGTCGCCGTGGCCGAATGCAGCCAATTCACCGCGGCCGCCGAGCGCCTGGGCGTGTCGTCGTCCCATATCAGCCGCCAGGTCGCGCGACTGGAAGAGCGCCTGCAAACACGCTTGCTGTATCGCAGCACGCGCAAGGTGACACTGACCGAAGCCGGCCAGACCTTCCTGCAACATTGCCAGCGATTGCAGGACGGTCGCGAAGAAGCCTTGCGCGCCGTGGGCGACCTGGCCAGCGAGCCCAAGGGAATGTTGCGCATGACCTGCGCAGTGGCTTACGGCGAGCGTTTTATCGTGCCGCTGGTGACGCGGTTCATGGCGCTTTACCCGCAATTGCGCGTGGATGTGGAATTGACCAACCGCCAGCTGGACCTGGTGCACGAAGGCCTGGACCTGGCGATTCGCCTCGGGCGCCTGGCGGATTCGCGCATGGTTGCCAGCCGCCTCGCGCCGCGGCGTATGTACCTGTGCGCGTCACCGTCCTACCTGGCCAGGTACGGGCGGCCACATAGCTTGTCGGAGTTAAGCCGGCATAACTGCCTGATCGGCAGCTCGGATATTTGGCAACTGGCCCAGGACGGGCGCGAATTTTCCCAGCGTGTACAGGGAAACTGGCGCTGCAACAGCGGGCAAGCGGTGCTGGATGCGGCCCTGCAAGGTGTCGGTCTTTGCCAATTGCCGGACTATTACGTGCTGGAGCATTTGCACAGCGGCGCACTGGTGTCGTTACTCGAAGCCCATCAACCGCCCAACACCGCGGTTTGGGCGCTGTACCCGCAACAACGCCACCTTTCGCCCAAGGTGCGAAAACTGGTGGACTTTCTCAAGGAGGGCCTGGGCAACCATCCCGTCTACCTGCGATAGACAGCTACCGCCCATGCAGCGCCTGAGTGCCGGTAAATAGCTTTTTTACTGCGTAACCAGGCACCCCATGATAACCAACGGCCCGCAACTCCAGCGCATCAGTCATTTCGTTCGCAAGGTCCTGGCGGATTTCCCCGTACCTTCGCAAATCGCCGCCCAGTTGATCCGCGAGCGGGTACAGCCCCTCAGCCAGGTCGAGTTCGACCCGGATACCACCCTCCTCGCCACCCTCGAATACAACACCGACAACCCCAATGCGGCCTTCACCGCCGTGGTGATCCAGTCGATGTCGCTGACCGAGGCCATGGTCTGCAATGCGCCCCAGCCCCCGGGCGGCATGCTCAATACCACCGGGTTTTCCACCACTGCACCTTATTTCAATATTGTCAGCGAGCTGCCGCGCTTGATGGATAACCGGATTCCGGCAATGTTCAACGAAGAGTTCATCGTCTCGGGCTGGATCCCGCCAAGGCGTTATGAGGCGCTGTATCTGCAAAGCCAGCCCCAGGTTTACGACCCGAGCACGCAGCTGGAGATTTCACCAAAAACCTTCAGGCACATCGTTAACTCAAGCCATTTCGAACAAACCTACGACGAGGCGATCGGCAAGTTCTGGAACAGCCACCGGGAAAACTACAACACCCTGATGCGCATCGCGTTCACCAAAGCCTATCTGGAACAGTTCCATGAGTTCACCCTGACCGTGGCAGAGAGACAGCTGGCGGCACGGGCGGCGGGAATCGGCATCGACAAGAACCACGACAACCTCACCCTGGAGGATTTCCAGGAGCCCTATCGCCTCGACCCAAACCTGTCCCTGCGGCTATTGCGCGTTCACAACAGCGAATCCACCGACATCCTGACCATCACCGATAACCAAAGCCAGGTGACCCTGCTCTATATCCCGGGCAACTCCTCGCCCTTCCATGGGTTCAATAACCCGGCAGACATGCGCAGTTGGCTGGTGAAAACGGCAAGGGACGCCACTCAACGCAAGGCGCTGACCCAACACTTCGACGAGGACGCCATCGACTCCGGCCTGATCTACAGCGGCGTGGAGGAGGCACTGGTGGGGATGGCGGTGTTTCCGAAGCCGGCAACCTCCCCGGGTTTGTTCAACAGCCTGCGGGCCGATAACTACTGGGATCCCGAGCAGTACATCAATAACCCGATGTATCCGGCACTGGGCAGTAACCCGTTTGAGTTCATCGCCCGGCAGATCAGGGTACGCCTTGCAAAAGTAGCGGCGCGAAGCTTTATTTCGCCCCTGGATACGCTCAAGGCCGACACCCTGGATGCCCTGGAAAAAGCCTGCATCCTGGCGGTTCCCGTGGCACTGGCCATGGGCAACGCGCTACTGGCGGAATTTTGCTTCCTGACCTCCGGCGCGACTGAAATGGTGGTGGGTGCCGACGACCTGCTGCGCGGCAAACCCCACGCGAAGGAGCGCATTGTATTCGGCGCCCTTAACGCGCTGCCGGTGGTCGCCCATGGCGTGTCCAAGGGGCTCAAGGGCCTCGAAAGCCTGCGCCCCACCCTGGGCCCGGCAGTACGCCAGGATGCGGGCCGGATCAGCGTCAGCGCCATCAACGAAACCTCCATGGCGGCCAACACCGAGACGCGCACCCTGAACCCACGGATGACTCCCGGCGGCCTGCAGACCATCCGGATTCACGGCGACCTGTACCTGACCTACAAGACCCCCAATGAATCAGGCTTCTTCGAACTGTTCGTAATGGCTCCCAACGCGCCAAACACGCTGCAATCCACCGGCCTGTATGCCATCCAGAGCGCCGACCTGAAGTGGCGCACGGCCGGGCTGGCCGGCGGAGGCGCATTTCGCAATGCCTGGCAAAGGGTCTACACGCTGTTCGGCGGCCCGCAACACTCGACGTTCTACAGTGCCTACGAGATGCCACCCCCCGCACGCGAGACCGTTTCGGAGATGCTCACCGACACCAGTTCGTTTTCGGAAAACCTTGAACCCGTGGGCAGCGGTGCCCAGCCGGTGAAAGACACCCGCAAGTTGTTTTTCGAGAAAAGAACCAAGCTGTCTGAAGATGCCACGATATTCTTTGCCAACTTGTCGTTTTCACCGATGCGGCCGGTGCTTCCAAGGCTCAGCCTGAATGAATCGCAGCCGACCATCATTCAAAAACTGCTGCACGCCAGCGACGGCCTGGTGATCGGCGAAAGCCATGGAGCCCTGTCGAGCAAGGCGTTCCTGATCAACAACATGCCGCTGTTGGCCAGCGAGGGGGTCAAACGCCTCTATTTCGAGCATCTGCTGACGGATGTACACATGCCCTTGCTCAAGGCGTTCTACCGTACCCGAAGCGCGGTGATGCCCGAGGAACTCAAGGGCTTCCTCAACAACATCTACCCGCCGTTGCGCGACCGGCACTACTCGTTCGTCAACATCGTCACCGCAGCCCGTGACGCCGGGATCAAAATCCAGCCGATCGACTGCACTGTCAGCTACATGCTGCGCGACCTGCCCGACACCGCCGACAACTTGCGCCAGCGCATGATGAACTTCTACGCCACCGAGGTGATTCAATGGATCCAGACCACCAAGCTGCGCCCGGGCAAATGGGTCGCACTGGTGGGCGACAGCCATACCAATACCTACAAAGGGATTCCGGGGATCGCCGAACTCACCGGCAGCATCGGCCTGCGGATCGAGGATGCAGCGGCTGGCGGGCACCTCGGCGTCGAAGTGGACACGGGACGCACCGCCAGCCTGGGCATCGGCAAGGGTGAGGGAACGGTCAAGGCCAACCTGGTCCTGCGGGTGGACCGCGCCAGCTTGCAACGCCCGGCGCAACCGGCGCCCGCCCCCTCCCAGCCCCAGGCCAGGACGCCACAGACGCTGCTGACCAAGCCAGGCCAGTTCATGCTGACACCGGCCACCGTCACGACACCGGCACACCTTCACTACCGTTCACGGCGAGGCGACGTACGCCATTTCAGGATCGATCAACAGGGCGGCCGATACGCCATCAGCGCGCCCGGTTGGGCCGTGGACGGCAAACCGTTCGACAGCATTCAGGCACTGGTGGATGAGTTCAAGACCCCGGCCGGGGTTGAACAGATGACGGTGTGACCGTCAGGAAGACTGGAAAGTCCGACGCTGGCGCAGCCATTCAAGGTCTTCCGGGCGCGTGACCTTGAGGTTGTCGGAACGGCCTTCGATCAGGCGAGGCGCATGCCCGGCCCATTCCATGGCCGAGGCTTCGTCGGTGATGACCACGTCCGAGACCAGGCTGTCGGCCAAGGCCCGGTGCAGCGCGCCAAGGTGGAACATCTGCGGGGTGTAGGCCTGCCAGATCGGCGTGCGATCAACCGTTTCCAACACGCGCCCGTGCTTGTCGGCGCGCTTGAGGGTGTCCCGCGCCGGCACGGCCAGCAGCCCACCCACGCTGTCGTCGGCCAGTTCAAAGAGCAACTTGTCCAGGTCATCGCGGCTGAGGTTCGGCCGGGCGGCGTCATGCACCAGCACCCAATCGTCATCGCTGGCGCCCTGGCCGTGCAGGTAAAGCAAGGCATTGAGGACCGAACCCGAGCGCTCTTCGCCGCCGTCAACGCGCACAATGCGTGGGTCGGCGGCGCAAGCCAGGGTCGGCCAGTAAGGGTCATCCATCGCAACGCTGACCACCAGCCCCTTGAGGCCCGGATGATCGAGGAAACAGCCAAGGCTGTGTTCGAGAATAGTGCGACCACCCAATTGCAAGTACTGCTTGGGACGGTCCGCGGCCATACGGGCACCCACGCCCGCGGCAGGAATCACGGCCCAGAAGGCCGGTGACGAAATGCTCATTGGGCCAACTGGTAGAGGGTTTCGCCCTCCTTGACCATGCCCAACTCATGGCGAGCCCGCTCTTCAACGGTCTCCATGCCTTTTTTCAATTCAAGTACTTCGGCATCGAGCACGCGATTGCGCTCCAGCAACACCTCGTTTTCGGCGTGCTGTGCGGCAATTTGCTGGGTCAGTTCGGTGACCTGCGCCAAGCTGCCATTCCCCACCCAAAGGCGGTACTGCAGGCCAGCCAGCAGCAAGAGCAAGACGAGGAACAACCAATTGGGACTGCGCATCGAATATCGGGTATCCAGTGAAAAAAGACAGCCATGCAAAACTTTTGCAGCAACTGATAGCACGAAGCCTGGAATAACCAGGCTTGTGCTTGTTAGTCATGAGATTAGCGCCGAAATTCACGCTGCCGTGATTTTTCCGACGTAATCCGCTGACCTTTTACCATTTAACAATCAGCCGCGAAACTCGCTGCGACCGTTGTACTTGGCTTTGCCGCCCAGTTGCTCTTCGATACGCAGCAATTGGTTGTACTTGGAAACACGATCGGAACGGCACAGGGAACCGGTCTTGATCTGCCCAGCCGAAGTGCCCACGGCCAGGTCGGCAATGGTCGAGTCTTCGGTTTCGCCGGAGCGGTGGGAGATCACGGCGGTGTAGCCCGCAGCCTTGGCCATCTGGATGGCTTCCAGGGTTTCGGTCAGGGTGCCGATCTGGTTGAACTTGATCAGGATCGAGTTGGCGATCTTTTTGTCGATGCCTTCTTTCAGGATCTTGGTGTTGGTCACGAACAGGTCGTCGCCCACCAGTTGGATCTTCTCGCCGATCTTGTCGGTCAACACTTTCCAGCCAGCCCAGTCGGACTCGTCCAGGCCGTCTTCGATCGAGATGATCGGGTAGCGCTCGGTCAGGCCCTTGAGGTAGTCAGCAAAACCTTCCGAGGTGAAGACGTGGCCTTCGCCGGACAGGTTGTACTTGCCGTCTTCGTAGAATTCGCTGGCCGCGCAGTCCAGGGCCAGGGTCACGTCGGTGCCCAGCTTGTAGCCAGCGTTGGCCACGGCTTCGGAGATCACTTTCAGTGCATCTTCGTTGGACGCCAGGTTCGGCGCGAAACCACCTTCGTCACCCACTGCAGTGCTCAGGCCACGGGCCTTCAGCACAGCCTTGAGGTGATGGAAAATCTCGGTGCCCATGCGCAGGCCTTCGGAGAAGGTCTTGGCGCCAACCGGCTGCACCATGAATTCCTGGATGTCGACGTTGTTATCAGCGTGCTCGCCACCGTTGATGATGTTCATCATCGGAACCGGCATCGAGTAGACACCCGGAGTGCCGTTCAGGTTGGCGATGTGGGCGTACAGCGGCAGGTCCTGGTCCTGTGCAGCGGCCTTGGCAGCGGCCAGGGACACGGCGAGGATGGCGTTGGCGCCCAGGCTGCCTTTGTTTTCGGTACCGTCGAGCTTGATCATCGCGTGATCGAGGGCTTTCTGGTCAAGTGGATCCTTGCCCAGCAGCAGGTCGCGGATCGGGCCATTGATGTTGGCCACCGCCTTGAGTACACCCTTGCCCAGGTAACGGCTCTTGTCGCCATCACGCAGTTCCAGTGCTTCGCGGGAACCTGTGGAAGCACCGGACGGCGCGCAGGCGCTGCCGATGATGCCGTTATCGAGAAGCACGTCGGCTTCGACGGTAGGGTTGCCACGGGAGTCGAGAACTTCACGACCTTTGATGTCGACGATTTTTGCCATTGTTGTAAACACTCCAAAGTTGACGAAAACGACGCAGCTGAAGGAAATCTTTTGACCGACCGCAAGGGTGGAACAACGGGCAGGCTTGCAGGCGACAAGGCTCAGGCCTGCGGGCCTGAGCGTAAAGCGAGGGAAAGTCTACCGGAGAAATGGCGCTTACGCGGTCTCTACCGTCGGAAAACTCTTGACCAGGTCGTCCAACTGCTTCAACTGGGCCAGGAATGGCTCCAGCTTGTCCAGGCGCAGGGCGCATGGGCCGTCGCACTTGGCGTTGTCCGGGTCCGGGTGGGCTTCCAGGAACAAACCTGCCAGAGACTGGCTGATGCCGGCCTTGGCCAGGTCCAGTACCTGGGCACGGCGCCCGCCAGCGGAATCGGCGCGACCACCGGGCATTTGCAGCGCGTGGGTCACGTCGAAGAACACTGGGTATTCGAACTGTTTCATGATGCCGAAACCGAGCATGTCCACCACGAGGTTGTTGTAGCCGAAGCTCGAACCACGCTCGCAGAGGATCAACTGGTCGTTACCCGCTTCCACGCACTTGTTCAGGATATGTTTCATTTCCTGAGGCGCGAGGAACTGGGCTTTCTTGATATTGATCACAGCGCCGGTCTTGGCCATCGCGACCACGAGGTCGGTCTGGCGCGACAGGAAGGCCGGCAACTGGATGATGTCGCACACCTCGGCAACCACGGCTGCCTGCTCAGGCTCGTGGACGTCGGTGATGATCGGCACGCCGAAGGCTTGCTTGATGTCCTGGAAGATCCGCATGCCTTCTTCAAGGCCCGGGCCGCGGTAGGAAGTCACGGACGAACGGTTGGCCTTGTCGAAGCTGGCCTTGAACACGTAGGGGATACCGAGTTTCTCGGTCACCTTCACGTACTCTTCACAGACCTGCATCGCCATGTCGCGGCTTTCCAGCACGTTCATGCCGCCGAACAGCACCATGGGCTTGTCGTTGGCAATCTCGATGTCGCCTACGCGAATGATCTTCTGGGCCATCAGGTTTACGCCTTCTTCTGATGTTGCGTCAGTGCTGCTTTAACGAAGCCGCTGAACAACGGGTGACCGTCGCGCGGGGTCGAGGTGAACTCCGGGTGGAACTGGCAAGCCACGAACCATGGATGATCCGGTGCTTCAACCACTTCAACCAGCGCGCCATCACCGGAACGACCGGAGATTTTCAGGCCGGCTTCCATGATTTTCGGCAGCAGGTTGTTGTTCACTTCGTAGCGGTGACGGTGACGCTCGACAATCACGTCCTTGCCGTAGCAATCGTGAACCAGGGACCCCGGCTCCAGCAGGCAATCCTGCGCGCCGAGGCGCATGGTGCCGCCCAGGTCGGAGGCTTCGGTACGGGTTTCGACGGCGCCGGTGGCATCTTCCCACTCGGTGATCAGGCCCACGACCGGATGACCGCTGGTGCGATCGAACTCGGTGGAGTTGGCGTCTTTCCAGCCCATCACGTTACGGGCGAACTCGATGACCGCCACTTGCATGCCCAGGCAGATACCCAGGTACGGCACCTTGTTCTCACGAGCGTACTGGACGGCAGTGATCTTGCCTTCCACGCCACGCAGACCGAAGCCGCCCGGAACCAGGATGGCATCAACGCCTTCCAGCAGCGCGGTGCCCTGGTTCTCGATGTCTTCGGAGTCGATGTAGCGCAGGTTGACCTTGGTACGGTTGCTGATACCCGCGTGGCTCATCGCTTCGATCAGCGACTTGTAGGCGTCCAGCAGCTCCATGTACTTGCCGACCATGGCGATGGTGACTTCATGCTCAGGGTTGAGCTTGGCGTCGACCACGGCTTCCCACTCGGACAGATCGGCGCCGCCACATTGCAGGCCGAAGCGCTCGACGACAAAATCATCCAGGCCCTGGGAATGCAGGATGCCCGGGATCTTGTAGATGGTGTCGGCGTCTTCCAGGGCGATTACCGCACGTTCTTCAACGTTGGTGAACTGGGCGATCTTGCGACGGGACGCGATGTCGATCGCGTGGTCGGAGCGGCACACCAGCACGTCCGGCTGCAGGCCGATGGAACGCAGTTCCTTGACCGAGTGCTGGGTAGGCTTGGTTTTGGTTTCGCCGGCGGTGGCGATGTACGGCACCAGCGTCAGGTGCATCAGCATCGCGCGCTTGGCGCCGACTTCGAAACGCAACTGGCGGATGGCTTCGAGGAACGGTTGGGATTCGATGTCACCCACGGTGCCACCGATCTCGACCATTGCCACGTCGGCATCGCCTGCACCCTTGATGATGCGGCGCTTGATTTCGTCGGTGATGTGCGGGATCACCTGGATGGTTGCACCCAGGTAGTCACCACGGCGCTCCTTGCGCAGCACGTGCTCGTAGACACGGCCGGTGGTGAAGTTGTTGTTCTGGGTCATGGTCGTGCGGATGAACCGCTCGTAGTGGCCCAGGTCCAGGTCGGTCTCGGCGCCGTCGTGGGTGACGAACACTTCACCGTGCTGGAACGGGCTCATGGTGCCCGGGTCAACGTTGATGTACGGGTCCAGCTTGAGCATGGTGACCTTAAGTCCCCGCGCCTCCAGGATGGCCGCCAATGAAGCGGAGGCAATGCCTTTCCCCAATGAAGAAACAACACCGCCCGTGACGAATATGTAGCGCGTCATGAAAAACCCTAGAAGTCTGCGTTAAAGCGGTCCGAGCCGCCGGGGAAAGCGAAGGAAGGCCGAAGCCCCCGATCACCTGCATTAATCACAGTGCACCTTTCAAAAAAACCGCCGCGTTGTGACAGACCAGCAATGAAACACCGGTACGTTGATCGCTACACATTTTTTGGAATCGCCCAGCAAAGACTGCTTGGTAATCGGCAACTGCTGCGATTCAGGCGAATCCACAGAAGTTGTATCAAGAAGGGAGCGTAGTCTACCGGAAAGGCTCTATCAGCTCAAACCTTGATCGCAGGTTGGTGGCATCCAATGTAATTGCCAGCCGGTACCGCCACCCGCCGCAAGCCCCGGCAGGTTGGCCACAGCCAGCAATTGCTGGCCCTGATACAGCAGCGGCAATCTGCCACGGATGAAGCCTGGTACCGCACTTTCGTTAAGCAAGCGCTTCAGGTCGCGCCGGCCCCGGCCTGGCAATTCCATGATTTCACCGCCCTGGCGATAACGGATGCTCAGGGGGCCTTCGGGTGCACTGCCGCTGAAGCGCACTTGGCCGTTACCGGGTAACTGTAGTGGGTTTTGCGGGTGCGGCCAGCTCACCGATGCGTCAGAAAATTCCGACCAACTGGCAGGTAACCACCAGATAAGTCCACCACAACGGTGCAATTGGCCGTCGGCCAGGCGCCACAGTGGCTGTGCATCGTGTTTGGCGTCGCGCAAGGTCGCCCAGCCGGTCCAGTGGTCACTGTCGGGCAAGCGTGTCAGCGGTGTCAGCCAATGCATGAGTGCGTTGCGCTGGCGGGCCTCGGAGAGCGCGGCAAGCGGTTCAAGGGTCAGCGAAGGCAATGCCAGCCAGGGAAACACCGGGTGCTGGCTGGCGGCCAGCAGGTCCATCTGCGCCAGTTCGTCGAGCAAGCCGTGGGCTTCGCTCAGATGTTCGGCGCTGCGGGCCATGGTGCTGACGGCTTGGGGCCAACGTTCAGTCAGGTGTGGGAAAACATGGTGGCGCAGGTAATTGCGGGAGAAACGCGGATCAGCGTTCGACGGGTCTTCGATCCAGGTCAATTGATGTTCACGGGCGTAGGCTTCAAGCTCGGCGCGAGACACATCCAGCAAGGGTCGCACCAGATAGCCATCTGCCAAAGGGCGCTGCGCGGGCATTGCCGCCAGGCCACGCACGCCAGCCCCACGCAACAGCCGAAACAGTAAGGTTTCTGCCTGATCGTCACGGTGCTGGCCCGTGACCAGCAACTCCCCTGCCCCGGTGACCTCGGCAAACGCCTGATACCGCGCGTCACGGGCCGCGCGCTCCAGGCTTGCACCTTGTTGCACTTGCACGCGGATCACCCGCAAAGGCACGCACAAGGCGTCGCACACGGACTGGCAATGGGCCGGCCACGCATCCGCCGCAGCTTGCAGCCCATGATGAACATGAAGCGCACTGAGTGGCGGAAGCTTGTCGGTTTTGGCCAGAGTGGCCAGGAGGTGCAGCAGGACGGTGGAGTCGAGGCCGCCGGAGAAGGCGATGTGCCAGGCCGGGGCGTTGCGCCAGGGCGCGACGGCTTGCAGGAGCTTGGCGGTTAACGTGGGCTTCATAGCAAAGTACGCCATCAATCTGGAATGCGATAACCCAGCATACACAAAGCAAATGTGGGAGCGGGCTTGCTCGCGAATGCAGTGTGTCAGTCGCCAACTATATTGACTGAATCACCGCCTTCGCGAGCAAGCCCGCTCCCACACAAGCCAGCTCCCACATTTAGTAACGCGTCGGCTTAGAGACCGTAGCTCATCAGGCGCTCGTAACGACGGGCCAGCAGCGCCTCGTTGTCGAACTTCTTGAGCATCGCCAGCTGCGAGCTGAGTTCGGCACGAATGGTCGCGGCAGCGGCAGCCGGGTCACGGTGGGCGCCGCCCAATGGCTCGGCGATCACTTTATCCACGATACCCAGGCCTTTCAGGCGATCGGCAGTGATGCCCATGGCTTCCGCGGCATCCGGTGCCTTCTCGGCGGTTTTCCACAGGATCGAGGCGCAACCTTCCGGCGAGATCACCGCGTAGGTGGAATATTGCAGCATGTTCAGCTGGTCGCAGACGCCAATCGCCAATGCGCCGCCGGAACCGCCTTCGCCGATCACGGTAGCGATGATTGGCGTCTTCAGGCGCGCCATTACCCGCAGGTTCCAGGCAATCGCTTCGCTCTGGTTGCGCTCTTCAGCGTCGATACCCGGGTAGGCGCCCGGGGTGTCGATGAAGGTCAGGATCGGCATCTTGAAGCGCTCGGCCATTTCCATCAGGCGACAGGCCTTGCGGTAGCCTTCAGGGCGCGGCATGCCGAAGTTGCGGCGGACTTTCTCGCGCACTTCACGGCCTTTCTGGTGACCGATGACCATCACTGGCTGGTCGTCCAGGCGAGCGATACCGCCCACGATGGCGGCGTCGTCGGAGAAGTGACGGTCGCCGTGCAGCTCATCGAACTCGGTAAAGATATGGTCGATGTAGTCCAGGGTGTACGGACGGCGCGGGTGGCGGGCCAGGCGCGCGATCTGCCAGCTGGTCAGCTTGCCGAAGATGTCTTCGGTAAGCGTGCTGCTCTTGTCTTGCAGGCGAGCGATTTCATCGCCGATATTCAGCGAATTGTCATTGCCGACCAGGCGCAGCTCTTCGATCTTGGCTTGCAGGTCAGCGATCGGCTGTTCGAAATCAAGAAAATTCGGGTTCATAAGCGTCCGTCTTGGGTCGACGGCCAAGGAGTGCCTGGCCAGCCGGTTGTCTATTCGCGCCCTACCTTAAGGGAGAGGCGCGGTTAGGTCGAGATTAAATGTTCGGTCGAGATCAGGCGATCTTCGTACTGCCTGACCGTCAACGGTATTGGAGGAAGACGTTGTCACGCCCGAACTGGTCACGCAATGCTTGAATCAAGCCATCGGCGGGGTCAATTCGCCACGTCTCACCAAACTGCAACATCGCCTTGGCGTCGTTGCCGGTGTACTCCATGGTCACCGGGCAGGCGCCACGGTGGCGTTTAAGCAAGTCACCCAACCAGCGTAGCTGATCGCCCTTGAGCGCATCGGTCCTGACCTTCAGGCGCAGGCTTTCGGCCAGATTGGTGCGTGCATCCTCCATGCTCATCACGCGCTTGATCCGCAGGCGCAGGCCGCCGGAGAAGTCGTCGTTGCTGACCTCCCCTTCCACCACCACCATCGCGTCGGTCTGCAACAGCGACTGGGCGGAATGGAATGCATCGGCAAACAGCGAGGCTTCGATCCGGCCCGAGCGGTCGTCGAGGGTGATGAAACCCATCTTGTCGCCCTTTTTATTCTTCATCACCCGCAGCGCGATGATCATGCCTGCGACGGTCTGGGTATCCCGCGCCGGCTTCAGGTCGATGATGCGCTGGCGGGCGAAACGCCGGATTTCACCTTCATATTCGTCAATCGGGTGACCGGTGAGGTACAGGCCCAGGGTGTCTTTCTCACCCTTGAGGCGTTCCTTGAGGGTCAGCTCCTTGGCCTTGCGATGGTTGGCGTAGACGTCGGCATCTTCTTCGACGAACAGCCCGCCAAACAGGTCGGCGTGGCCGCTGTCGTGGGTGCGTGCGGTCTGCTCGGCGGCCTTGATCGCTTCTTCCATGGCGGTCAGCAATACCGCGCGGTTGCGGTCGATATTGGCCTGGTACGCCTTCGGCTCGTCATGGAAGTACGGGCCCAGGCGATCCAGGGCGCCGCTGCGGATCAAGCCATCCAGAGTACGTTTGTTGATGCGCTTGAGGTCGACCCGGGCGCAGAAATCGAACAGGTCCTTGAACGGCCCGTCCTGACGCGCTTCGGTAATCGCCTCCACCGGGCCTTCGCCCACGCCCTTGATCGCGCCGAGGCCATAGATGATGCGGCCTTCGTCGTTCACCGTGAACTTGAACTCGGAAGTGTTCACGTCCGGCGCGTCGAGGCGCAGCTTCATGGTGCGCACTTCCTCGATCAAGGTCACGACCTTGTCGGTGTTGTGCATATCCGCAGACAGTACCGCCGCCATGAACGGCGCCGGGTAGTGAGCCTTCAGCCACGCAGTCTGGTAAGACACCAGGCCATAGGCGGCAGAGTGGGATTTGTTGAAGCCGTAACCGGCGAACTTTTCCACCAGGTCGAAGATGTTACCGGCCAGGTCGGCATCGATGTTGTTGGTGGCGCAACCTTCAATGAAGCCACCGCGCTGCTTGGCCATTTCCTCGGGCTTTTTCTTACCCATGGCTCGACGCAGCATGTCCGCGCCGCCGAGGGTATAGCCGGCCATGACCTGGGCAATCTGCATCACCTGTTCTTGATACAGGATGATGCCGTAGGTCGGTGCCAGTACCGGCTTGAGACCTTCGTACTGGTAGTCGGAGTGCGGGTAAGCCAGCTCGGCACGCCCGTGCTTACGGTTGATGAAGTCATCCACCATGCCCGATTGCAGCGGGCCCGGACGGAACAGGGCCACCAGTGCGATCAAGTCTTCCAGGCAGTCGGGCTTGAGCTTTTTGATCAGCTCTTTCATGCCGCGGGATTCAAGCTGGAACACGGCCGTGGTTTCGGCTTTTTGCAGCAGGCTGTAGGTCGGCTTGTCATCCAGCGGGATAAACGCGATATCCAGCGGTGGCTCATTGACCTTGGCGCGGTCGCGGTTGATGGTCTTCAGCGCCCAGTCGATGATCGTCAGGGTACGCAGGCCGAGGAAGTCGAACTTCACCAGGCCGGCCGCCTCCACGTCGTCCTTGTCGAACTGGGTTACCAGGCCGTCGCCTTCTTCGTCGCAATAGATCGGCGAAAAGTCAGTCAGCTTGGTCGGCGCGATAACCACACCACCGGCGTGCTTACCGACGTTACGCACCACGCCTTCGAGCTTGCGCGCCATGTCCCAGATTTCAGCCGCTTCTTCATCGACCTTGATGAAGTCCCGCAGGATTTCTTCCTGCTCGTAGGCTTTTTCCAGGGTCATGCCGACTTCAAACGGAATCATCTTCGACAGGCGGTCAGCCAGGCCGTAGGACTTGCCCTGTACCCGGGCCACGTCGCGGATTACCGCTTTCGCCGCCATGGAACCGAAGGTGATGATCTGGCTTACAGCGTTACGGCCGTATTTCTCGGCCACGTATTCGATAACCCGGTCGCGACCATCCATGCAGAAGTCGACGTCGAAGTCGGGCATCGATACCCGTTCCGGGTTGAGGAAACGTTCGAACAGCAGGTCATATTCCAGCGGGTCGAGGTCGGTGATCTTCTGCACATAGGCCACCAGCGACCCGGCACCCGATCCACGGCCTGGGCCCACCGGCACGCCGTTGCTTTTGGCCCACTGGATAAAGTCCATTACGATCAGGAAGTAACCGGGGAACCCCATCTGGATAATGATATCCAGCTCGAAATTCAGCCGGTCGACGTAGACCTGGCGCTTGGCCTCGTAATCTTGCGTGGTGTCCTTGGGCAACAGGACGCTCAGGCGTTCTTCGAGGCCGTCGAAGGACACCTTGCGGAAATACTCGTCGATGGTCATGCCATCGGGAATCGGGAAGTTGGGCAGGAAGTGCTTGCCCAGCTTCACTTCAATATTGCAGCGCTTGGCAATTTCGACGGAGTTTTCCAGGGCCTCGGGCAGGTCACTGAACAGCTCGGCCATTTCATCGGCGCTTTTGAGGTACTGCTCTTCGCTGTAGTTCTTCGAGCGGCGCGGATCGTCCAGCGCCCGGCCTTCGCCGATGCATACGCGGGTTTCGTGGGCCTCGAAGTCTTCCTTCTTGATAAAGCGTACATCGTTGGTCGCGACCAGCGGCGCGCCAAGCTTTTCAGCCAGGGCCACGGCGGCGTGCAACTGCTCTTCATCGTTGGGGCGGTTGGTGCGCTGGATTTCCAGGTAGAAACGGTCGGGGAACACCTCCATCCACTCACGGGCGAGCACTTCAGCCTCATGAGGATTGCCGCCCAACAGCGCGATACCGATTTCACCCTCTTTGGCCGCCGAGAGCATGATCAGCCCTTCGCTGGCTTCGGCCACCCACTCGCGCTCGATGATGATCGAGCCGTTGCGCTGGCCATCGATAAAGCCACGGGAAATCAGTTCGGTGAGGTTGCGGTAACCCACGCCGTTCATCGCCAACAGGCTGATGCGGCTCAGTGGGTTATCCGGGTCCTTGTTCGACAGCCACAGGTCGGCACCGCAGATCGGCTTGATGCCGGCGCCCATGGCGGCCTTGTAGAACTTGACCAGGGAACACATGTTGTTCTGGTCGGTCACCGCCACGGCAGGCATGTTCATGCCCACCAGGGTTTTGACCAGGGGTTTGATCCGTACCAGGCCGTCGACCAGGGAGTATTCAGTGTGCAGGCGCAGGTGAACGAATGAAGCCGGCATAGTGATCCTGTACAAAACGTGGAGACAACAAGGCCCGGATTGTACCGGGCCTTGGCAAAAACATCAGCCTTGCTGCTAAACCTCGATCAGGCTTTCCCGAGCCTCGAAAGCCTGGCGAACCGGGGCAAACGAGCGGCGGTGGATCGGGGTCGGGCCCAGGCGAGCCAAAGCTTCCAGATGAACGGGCGTTGGATAGCCTTTGTGCCCGCCGATGCCGTAGCCGGGATAGATCAATTCGAAAGCCGCCATTTCACGGTCACGGCTGACCTTGGCCAGGATCGATGCAGCGGCAATCGCCGGCACTTTGCTATCACCCTTGACCACCGCTTCAGCCGGCATCGTCAGCTTCGGGCAGCGGTTGCCGTCGATCATCGCCATTTTGGGCGTGATGTGCAGGCCTTCAATAGCGCGCTGCATGGCCAGCATGGTGGCGTGCAGGATGTTCAGTTCGTCGATTTCTTCGACCTCAGCCCGGGCGATGTGCCAGCTCAGGGCTTTCTCACAGATCTCGTCATAGAGCTTTTCACGACGGGCCTCGGTAAGTTTCTTCGAATCGTTGAGGCCAAGGATCGGGCGGTTCGGGTCGAGAATCACTGCGGCGGTGACGACTGCGCCGCACAGCGGGCCGCGACCGACTTCGTCAACACCGGCAACCAGATCAAGGGCATCGGCGACCAGGCTGAAATCCAGGCCCATTTGCGTCTTCATAGGGTTTCCTGTTTATGGCCGATCAAGGTCAGCACAGCGTCCGCCGCCTGGTTCGACGCATCACGGCGCAAGGTGCGGTGGATTTCGTCGAAACCACGGGTCTGCTCTTCGCCGCCATCGATCAACGGAAGCATGGTTTGCGCCAACGCCTCAGGCGTCGCATCGTCCTGCAACAACTCGGGCACCAACAGACGCTGGGCCAGCAAATTCGGCAGGGAGATGTAGGGGCTTTTGACCATACGCTTGAGAATCCAGTAGGTCAGCGGCGCCAGGCGATAGGCCACAACCATCGGGCGCTTGTAGAGCAAGGCCTCCAGGGTCGCAGTGCCGGAGGCGATCAGCACCGCATCGCACGCCGCCAGTGCCAGGTGCGAGCCGCCGTCGAGCAGGGTCAACGGCAAGTTGCGCCCTACCAGCAATTCTTCAATTTGTGCACGGCGCTGAGGACTGGCACATGGCAATACGAAGCGCACACCCGGCTTCAGCGCCTGCAGACGTTCGGCAGCATCAAAAAACAGCGCGCCGAGACGACCGACTTCGCCGCCACGACTGCCCGGCATCAAGGCCACCAGCGGACCTTCGGGCAAACCCAGTTCGGCACGCGCGGCAGCACGGTCGGCCTGCAGAGGAATGGTATCGGCCAGGGTGTGCCCGACAAACCGCACCGGCACGCCCTTCTCTTCGTAGAACCTGGCCTCGAAGGGCAGCAGGGTCAGCATCAGGTCGCAGCCTTCGCGAATCTTCAGCACGCGCTTTTGCCGCCACGCCCACACTGACGGGCTGACGTAATGCACGGTCTTGATCCCGGCCTGACGCAATTTGAGTTCGATATTGAGGGTGAAGTCCGGCGCGTCGATTCCGATAAAGACGTCGGGCTTTTCTTCGATCAGGGTCTGGATCAGCTTTTTGCGACGGGCCAGCAGCTCGCGCAAACGGCCCAGCACCTCCACCAGCCCCATGACCGACAAGCGTTCCATAGGGAAGTAGGACGTCAGGCCTTCAGCCTGCATCAACGGACCGCCGACACCGATGAATTCAACCGCCGGATGCTGGAGCTTGAGGGCCCGCATCAGGCCTGCACCGAGAATATCGCCGGAAGCTTCTCCGGCCACCAACGCTATACGCAGCCTGGCCATGATCAGCGGGTGATGCCGCGAGTCGACGACTGGATAGAGTCACGGAATATCGCGACTTCCGGAAACAATGCGGCTGGCTCCGTCAGTTCGATCAAGGCCTGGTCGACCGTCAGCCCCTGGCGGTAAACCACCTTGTAGGCGCGGCGCAGGGCGTGGATCGCGTCTTCGCTGAAGCCCCGACGGCGCATGCCTTCGAAGTTCATGCTGCGGGCCTCGGCCGGGTTGCCGAATACGGTGACGAACGCCGGAACGTCCTTGCCGATGGCGGTACCCATGCCGGAAAAGCTGTGGGCGCCGATATGGCAGTACTGATGCACCAGGGTAAAGCCGGACAGGATCGCCCAATCGTCAACGTGCACATGGCCGGCCAACGCAGTGTTGTTGACCAGGATGCAATGGTTGCCGATTACGCTGTCATGACCGATATGCGCATAAGCCATCACCAGGTTGTGGTCACCCAGGGTGGTCTCGGCACGGTCCTGGACAGTACCGCGGTGAATGGTCACGCCTTCACGGATGATGTTGTGATCACCGATTACCAGACGTGTTTCTTCACCCTTGTACTTCATGTCCGGGGTGTCTTCGCCTATCGATGAGAACTGATAGATACGATTGTGTTTGCCAATCCTCGTCGGGCCTTTGAGGATCACATGCGGCCCGATGACTGTCCCCTCGCCGATTTCCACACCTGCGCCGACGATCGACCAAGGGCCGACCTCAACGTCGGCGGCCAGTACGGCCGTCGGATCGATGATTGCGCGAGGGTCAATCAAACTCATAGTTTGCGTTCCGCACAGATGATTTCAGCCGAGCACACCGGCTTGCCGTCGACCGAGGCCTGGCATTCGAACTTCCAGATCTGGCGCTTGCAGCTGATGAACTTGGCTTCAAGGATCAACTGGTCACCCGGAGTTACCGGGTTGCGGAAGCGCAGTTTGTCAGAGCCCACGAAATAGTAGAGCGTGCCATCGGCAGGCTTCAGGTCGAGCATTTTGAAACCAAGGATACCGGCAGCCTGGGCCATCGCTTCGATGATCAATACGCCTGGCATGATGGGATGCGCAGGGAAGTGACCGTTGAAGAACGGTTCGTTGATGCTGACATTCTTGTAGGCACGAATGCGCTTTTCCTCAACATTGAGGTCCGTGACCCGGTCCACCAGCAGGAACGGGTAACGGTGAGGCAGGTATTCGCGAATCTCGTTGATGTCCATCATTTCGGGGGGAAGCCTGTAATAAAGATTGGGAGCGTGCGGACTAAGGCACGCCCCTCTAGCAAATCAAGGAGGCAGTCTAGCGGCTGTGCACACTTGATATGGAAATGGTATCAGCCATCTGATGAAGCATTACCGTCAGGGGTCACGTCCCCAACACGCTTTTCCAGATGTTTCAGGCGCCGAGCGATATCGTCGAGCTGCCTCAGACGCGCCGCGCTCTTGCGCCATTCGGCCGCAGGCTGCATGGCCGTACCGGATGAATAGGACCCAGGCTCGGTAATCGAATGGGTCACCATGGTCATGCCGGTGATGAATACGTTGTCGCACACTTCGATATGGCCCACCAGGCCAACACCCCCGGCGAGCATGCAATGCTTGCCGATCCTGGTGCTGCCGGAGATCCCCACGCAGGCGGCCATGGCGGTGTGATCGCCAATCTGCACGTTGTGGGCGATCTGAATCTGGTTATCCAGTTTCACGCCGTTACCAATGACGGTATCGGCCAGGGCCCCGCGGTCAACGGCAGTGTTGACGCCAATTTCAACGTCATCGCCAATCAACACGCCGCCCACTTGGGCAATCTTGTGCCAGACACCCTTCGAGTTGGCGAAGCCGAAGCCCTCGCCGCCAATCACGGCACCGGACTGAATCACCACACGCTCACCGATACGCACATCGTGGTACAGGGTCACACGCGGAGCCAGCCAGCCACCGGCACCAATCTCGCTGCGCGCGCCGATAAAACACTGGGCACCCAGCGTTACACCCGCCCCGATGCGTGCACCGCTTTCAATCACCACAAAAGCACCGATGCTCGCGGCAGGGTCAACCTGAGCGTCATCGGCGATCACCGCCGTCGGATGGATACCGGCGGGGGCCTTGGGTTTCGGATCGAACAGGTGCGACACCCGGGCATACGCCAGGTACGGATCGGCAACAACCAGCGCGTCCCCGGCAAAACCTTCGGCGTCAGCGGCCTTCAGCAGCACGGCTGCGGCGCGGCTTTCGCCCAGGTATTTACGGTATTGGGGGTTTGCCAGGAAGCTCAACTGAGCTGGGCCAGCCTCCTGCAAGGTGGCTAGCCCAGTGATTTCCTTCTCCGCGGAGCCACGCAAGGTGGCTCCCAGGAACTCGGCCAATTGGCCGAGCTTGATAGTCGCAGTCATGGCTTACTTCAGCTGATTCATGCGCTCGATCACCTGACGGGTGATGTCGTACTGAGGTTTAACGTCGATGACTGCACCGCGTTCGAATACCAGGTCAAAGGCACCTTTCTTGATGACTTCTTCCACAGCGCTGTCGAGTTTCGGCTTCAGCTGCTTGAGCATTTCGCGGTCGGCAACAGCCTTGGCTTCGTTCAGTTCCTTGGACTGGAACTGGTAGTCACGGGCCTTTTGCTTGAATTCAAGCTCCAGACGCTCGCGCTCGCCTTGCTGCATCTTGTCGCCACCGGCTACCAGACGATCCTGGATGCCCTTGGCGCTGCTTTCCAGCGTCTTGAGCTTGGTCAGTTGAGGACCGAATTTCTTCTCGGCATCTACGGCATATTTCTTGGCCGCATCGGATTCCAGCAGCGCCATCTGATAGTTCAGAACGGCAATTTTCATTTCGGCAAAGGCCGGGGTCGCTACCAGGACAGTCGCCAGGAGAACCAATTGAGTCAACTTACGCACGATGCACTCCTACAGAATCCGTTGTCGTTATCTTGGGTCAGACGCTTAGAACGTCTGGCCGAGGGAGAATTGGAAAATCTGGGTTTCAGCGTTATCCGGTTTCTTGACCGGCATGGCCAGAGCAAAGCTCAATGGGCCAAGCGCGGTAACCCAGGTCACACCGACACCGACAGAGCTTGCCAGGTTGCTGAAGCTCACGTCGTTGCACTGCGTGTTGGACTTCGAGCCATTCGGGTTGGTGACCTGTTCGCACTTGGAGTCGAATACGTTACCCACATCCCAGAAGACCGAAGTACGCAGGGAACGTTGATCTTTAACGAATGGCAGCGGGAACAGAATCTCAGCACCACCCTGGATCAGCACGTTACCACCGAATGGCAGCGGGTCGTTGTCCGAGTCAGCCACAGTCCCCTGGTTACCGGTCACACCCACGCCACGGCTTGGGGTACCACGAGGACCCAAGGTGCTGTCCTTGAAACCACGTACCGAGTTGAAACCACCCGCATAGTAGTTCTCATAGAACGGCAAGCCGCTGGTCGAACCATAACCATCGCCATAACCCAATTCGGTGTGCAGGCGCATGGTGTAGTTTTCGCTCAATGGCTGGAACAACTGGCCACGGTAGTCGAGTTTGAAGAACGACAGGTCGCTGCCCGGCGTGGTGGCTTCCAGAGTCAGGCTCTGGGAATGGCCACGGGTCGCCAGTACACCTTTGTTCAGGGTCGATTCCGACCAACCGGCCGAAGCCTTGAAGTTCAGGAACTGGTCGCCTTCTTTACGCACGAAGTTGAAGATCTCATCCACGGTGTACACACCGGTCTTGATCTTGTCCTGCTGCGCGGTCAGGCCGAAGGTCAGACGCGAGGTCTCACTGATCGGGTAACCAATGTTGGCACCAACACCGAAGCTGTCGATTGCATAGCTTGCAACGTCAACGTCGAGGTCTTTGTAGTCGGTTGTGCGATAGAAGGCGTTGTAGCCCAGGCTCACGCCGTCAGCAGTCCAGTAGGGGTCGACATAACCGAAGTTATAGCGGCTCTGGTATTCGCTTCGGGTCAGGCCGATGGAAACCTTGTTACCGGTACCGAGGAAGTTGTTCTGGGTGATCGAACCACCGAGGATCAGGCCGGCACTCTGGGCGAAACCGACACTGGCGGTAATCGAACCGGAGGCTTGCTCTTCTACGGCGTAGTTCACGTCAACCTGGTCATCCACACCCGGTACAGCCGGGGTTTCAACGTTGACTTCCTTAAAGAAGCCCAGGCGCTCGAGGCGAACCTTGGACTGGTCGATCAGGTAAGTCGACGCCCAGCCACCTTCCATCTGACGCATTTCACGGCGCAGCACTTCGTCGGCAGACTTGGTGTTGCCACGGAAGTTGATGCGGTTCACGTAGGCACGCTTGCCCGGGTCTACAACGAAGGTGATGTCCACGGTGTGGTCTTCGTCGTGCGGGGTCGGTACGCCGTTGACGTTGGCGAAGGTATAGCCTTCGTTACCCAGGCGACGGGTGATCAGCTCGGAGGTGGTGGTCATCAGCTTGCGCGAGAACACCTGGTCCTTCTGCACCAGCAACAGGGACTTGACCTGGTCTTCAGGCACTTTCAAGTCGCCGCTGAGCTTGACGTCACGAACCTTGTACTTCTCGCCTTCGTTGACGTTGACAGTGATATAGACGTGCTTCTTGTCCGGGGTGATGGACACCTGGGTCGAAGCGATATCCATGTTGATATAGCCGCGGTCCAGGTAGTAGGAACGCAGGCGCTCCAGGTCACCGGAGAGTTTTTCACGGGCATACTTGTCATCGTTCTTGAAGAACGACAGCCAGTTGGTGGTCTTGAGTTCGAACAGGTCGATCAGGTCGTCATCAGCAAACTTGGTGTTACCCACCACGTTGATGTGCTGGATGGCCGCCACGGTGCCTTCGTTGATGTTGACCTTCAGGCCGACGCGGTTACGCGGTTGCGGCACCACTTCGGTCTCGACGGTAGCCGAGTAACGACCCTGGGCAACGTACTGGCGTTGCAGTTCGTTACGCACGCCTTCGAGGGTGGCACGCTGGAAGATCTCGCCTTCGGCAAGGCCGGATTGCTTGAGGCCTTTCATCAAGTCTTCAGTGGAGATCGCCTTGTTGCCTTCGATCTCGATACTGGCGACAGAAGGTCGCTCGACGACAGTAATGACGAGGACGTTACCTTCGCGACCCAGTTGGATATCTTGAAAGAACCCGGTTTTGAACAGCGCACGAGTGGATTCCACCAGGCGACGGTCATCAGCCTGTTCCCCGACGTTCAACGGCAAGGCACCAAAGACGCTACCCGCGGAAACCCGCTGGAGGCCGTTGACGCGAATATCGGAGATGGTGAAGGACTCGGCGTGAACTTCGGCGATCATCAATACGGTGAGAACCGCAGTTAGCAGCAGACGTTTCATGAAGTCCTTTCTTATTCCAACTGGCAATAAACAAACTGCCGCAAAATGCGGCAGATTCGCAATTCAGCGAAGCGTTACAGTCGTCCCAGATCGTTGACCAGGGCTAATAACATCACCCCGACCACCAAACTGATACCGATCTGTATCCCCCAACCCTGCACCCGATCCGACAAGGGGCGACCACGCGCCCACTCGACCAGATAAAACAACAGATGCCCCCCATCCAATACTGGAATGGGCAACAAATTCAGAACCCCAAGGCTAATACTCAGATAAGCCAGGAAATTCAGGAAATCTACAACGCCCGACTGGGCAGAAGCGCCCGCCACTTTAGCAATGGTTATCGGTCCACTCAAGTTTTTTACCGAGAGCTCGCCGAACAACATTTTCTTGAGGGAATCGAGGGTCAGTACACTCATGGTCCAGGTGCGTCTCGCACCCTCGCCAATCGCTGCCAACGGCCCGAAGCTGACCTCTCGAACCATCGAAGGTGGCCAATCGACACCTTTGACGCCGGCCCCCAGGTAACCCCCGGCTGCCTTGGCTTCCCCACGAACCGCCAGGGTCACAGGGACGTCGATTTGAGCACCATCGCGCTCAACTTTCAGCACAATTTTGGTATCAGGGCGTACACGCACCAGGTCGACCACCTGCTGCCAGTCACTCAGCGCCTGGCCATCGAGGGCCAGCAGGCGATCGCCGGTTTTCAGACCCGCGGCCTGGGCCGGCCCCTTCGGATCCAGCTCCGCCAGCACCGGCGGCAAGGCCGGACGCCATGGGCGAATGCCCAGGGATTTGATCGGGTCAGGCTCATCGGAGCCTTTCAGCCAGTGGTCCAGGACCAGCTCGCGCGAGGTTTCGGTGGTGGAATCCTGATCGCGCACCACCAGTTTCACGATGCCGCTTTCACCCAGGCGACGCACCAACTGCAAATTGACGGCACCCCAGCCGGTGGTTGGCTCGCCATCAACTGCAACAATTTCTTGCCCGGCAGTCAGGCCGGCCTTCGCCGCCATGCTGTCGGCCTCGACGGCACCGATCACCGGACGCACCTGCTGGCTACCCAACATGGCCAGGACCCAGAAGAACACCATCGCCAACAGGAAATTCGCGATCGGGCCTGCCGCGACGATGGCGATGCGCTGACGAACGGTCTTGCGGTTGAAGGATTGATCCAACTGATCAGCCGGCACTTCGCCTTCGCGCTCGTCGAGCATCTTGACGTAGCCGCCCAATGGAATGGCCGCAATTACGAACTCGGTGCCACGACGGTCGTGCCAGCGCAGCAACGGCATGCCGAAGCCTACGGAAAAGCGCAGTACCTTGACGCCGCAACGACGCGCGACCCAGAAATGGCCGAACTCGTGGAAGGTAACCAGCACACCCAGAGCAACCAGGGTGCCGACAATCATGTAGAGCGCACTCATCTAATTTCTCCGCATTTCAATCCAGTGCCTGAAGGCTTGAACACACCCAGAGGCTAACGCGTATTGCGGCTCAACCACTGCTCGGTCAAGGCCCGGGCCTTTGCATCCGCTTCGAACACCGCGCCCAGATCATTCACCGGGACGACGGGCTCAAGGTTCAAAACGTCCTCGATGATACCCGCGATCTGCGGAAAGCGGATGCGCCGGTCCAGAAACGCCGCCACAGCCACTTCATTGGCCGCATTCAGCATCGCCGGGGCACTGTTACCCGCCTCCGCAGCTTGCCGCGCAAGACGCAGGCAAGGGAAGCGTTGCTCGTCGGGCGCTTCGAAGTCCAGACGGGCAATGGCAAACAGATCCAACGGCGCAACACCCGAGTCAATCCGCTCAGGCCATGCCAGGGCATTGGCGATCGGCGTACGCATGTCCGGATTGCCCAGTTGGGCCAATACCGAGCCATCCACATAGTCCACCAGGGAATGAATCACACTTTGCGGGTGGATCACCACCTCGACCTGGTCCGGCCGGGCATCGAACAACCAGCAGGCCTCAATCAGCTCCAGGCCCTTGTTCATCATGCTCGCTGAATCCACCGAGATCTTGCGCCCCATGGACCAGTTCGGGTGAGCGCACGCCTGATCGGGAGAAACATGTTCCAGATCGGCCAGCGGCGTCTGCCGGAACGGGCCACCGGAGGCTGTCAGCAGAATCCGGCGCACGCCGACCTGGCTCAACCCGCGGGCGAAATCACCCGGCATGCATTGGAAAATCGCGTTGTGCTCGCTGTCGAGCGGCAACAGCACGGCGCCGCTCTTGCGCACCGCCTGCATGAAGAGTGCCCCGGACATCACCAGGGCTTCTTTGTTGGCCAGCAGAATCTTCTTGCCCGCATCAACGGCCGCCAGGGTCGGGCGCAAGCCGGCAGCGCCGACAATCGCCGCAACCACGGTGTCGACCTCAGGGTCTGCCGAAACCTGGCACAACCCCTCCTCCCCCACCAATACCTGAGTCGCCAGGCCCGCAGCGCGCAAGTCATCCTGCAAACCACGTGCAACTGCCGCTTCGGGCACTACTGCGTATTGCGGCGCGTGCCGCACACACAGTGCCAGCAGTTCACTCAGGCGACTGAAACCGGTCAAGGCGAATACTTGATAACGCTCGGGATGACGGGCAATCACATCCAGGGTGCTTAGCCCCACCGAGCCGGTAGCGCCCAGCACGGTTACCTGTTGCAGGCGGCTCACGAGGCAGCCATCCACAGCAGTACGGCAAAGATCGGGATCGCGGCAGTCAGGCTGTCGATACGGTCCAGCACGCCACCGTGACCCGGCAGCAGGTTACTGCTGTCCTTGATCCCGGCCTGGCGCTTGAACATGCTTTCGGTCAGGTCACCGACCACCGAGATGAACACCACCACGGCTGCGCCCACCAGGCCCAGTAGCATTTCCTTGACGGTCCAGCCACGCACCACACCGACCACCACGGTAATCACCAGGGTCAACGCCAGGCCGCCATATACGCCTTCCCAGCTTTTGCCCGGACTGACCGCCGGCGCCAGCTTGCGCTTGCCGAAGGCACGCCCGGAGAAATAGGCGCCGATATCGGCACCCCACACCAGGACCATCACCGCCATGATCAGCCAGTTACCCAGTTGCATGTGCTTGATGTAGACCAGGCCCTGCCAGGCAGGCAACAGAATCAAAAGGCCAATCACCAGCTTGCAGGCAACACTGGACCAGTGACTGCTGGTGCCCGGATAGGTCAGCACCAGATAGGTCGCCAACGCCCACCACAACACCGCCGCACCCAGCACCCAGGGCGCCACGTCCGGCAGGATGTACATCAGGAACATCAACAACGCCATGACAGCGGCATACACCACACGAGGCAACTGCGCGGCGAAACCCGCCAGGCGCGCCCATTCCCAGGCACCCAGGGTCACAACCAGGCCGATGAACAGCGCGAAGTTCGCACCTTCAAGCAGGAAAAACCCGCACAGGGCAATAGGCAGCAGGATCAGCGCCGTGATGATTCGTTGTTTAAGCATTAAACCCGGGCTCCAGCTTCGATCTGCTCGCTCGTTTTACCGAAGCGACGCTGACGGGAAGCGAAATCGGCCAGCGCATTGCGCATGGCATCGTGTTTGAAGTCCGGCCAGAACAGGTCGGAGAAGTACAGTTCGGTATAGGCCAACTGCCACAACAGGAAGTTGCTGATGCGATGGTCGCCACCGGTACGAATGCACAGGTCCGGCAACGGCAGGTCGCCGGTCACCAGGCAGGTTTGCAAGAGTTCGGGGGTGATGTCTTCCGGGCGCAGATGGCCGGCCTGCACTTCCCGCGCCAGACGCTGCGCGGCCTGGGCAATATCCCACTGGCCGCCGTAGTTGGCTGCGATCTGCAGCACAAAACGGTTGCTGCCGGCAGTGATCGCCTCGGCTTCGCGCATGGCCGCCTGCAGCTCCGGATGAAACCGCGAACGGTCACCGATGATACGCAGGCTGATGTTGTTCTCGTTCAGGCGCTTGGCCTCGCGGCGCAGGGCCTTGAAGAACAGGTCCATCAAGGCACTGACCTCCTCGGCCGGGCGCTGCCAGTTTTCACTGGAGAACGCGAACAGGGTCAATACTTCGACCTTGGCCTCGGCGCACACCTCAATCACGGCTCGTACAGCGTCGACACCCGCCTTATGCCCGGCAACGCCCGGCATAAAGCGCTTCTTCGCCCAGCGATTATTCCCGTCCATGATGATCGCGACATGGCGCGGCACCACGGAGGGCACAGTCTGCTTGGTCTTTTCCATGAAGGCGTCCTGACCCCTTATACGGCCATCAGGTCCTTTTCTTTATCTTCCGTGGCCTTGGTGATCTGGGCCTCGGCATCTTTAGTCAGCTTGTCGATATCAGCAACGGCACGGCGCTCTTCGTCTTCGCTGATTTCCTTGTCCTTGACCAGCTTCTTCAGGTCACCCAAGGCATCACGACGGATGTTGCGCACGGCAACACGTGCGTCTTCCGCTGCACTGCGCGCCTGCTTGGTGAAGCCCTTGCGGGTTTCTTCGGTCAGGGCAGGCATGGAGATCAGCAGCAATTCGCCCAGGTTGGTCGGATTGAGGTTCAAACCGGCGCTCTGGATGGCCTTGTCGACGGCGCCGAGCATGTTGCGCTCGAAAGCAACGACTTGCAGGGTGCGCGAATCTTTTACAGTGATGTTGGCCACTTGGGTGATCGAGGTATCAGCGCCGTAGTAAGGCACCATCACGCTGCCCAGGATGCTTGGGTGGGCCTTGCCGGTACGAATCTGGCCAAACGCATGGTTCAGGGATTCCAGGGATTTTTGCATGCGCTCTTGAGCGTCTTTTTTGATTTCGTTGATCATTGTTCGATTTCCTCGATCAGAGTCCCTTCCGCGCCGCCGTGTACGATGTTCAGCAGGGCGCCGGGCTTGTTCATGTTAAATACGCGCAGCGGCATCTTGTGGTCGCGGCACAAGCAAATTGCCGTCAGGTCCATCACGCCCAGCTTGCGATCCAGTACTTCATCATAAGTCAGATGATCGAACTTCTCGGCATGCGGGTCTTTGAATGGGTCTGCAGTGTAGACACCGTCAACCTTGGTGGCCTTGAGCACCACGTCCGCGTTGATCTCGATACCACGCAGGCAAGCTGCCGAATCGGTGGTAAAGAATGGGTTGCCGGTACCGGCCGCAAAAATCACGACTTCCTTGGCATCCAGGTGACGCATGGCCTTGCGACGATCATAGTGATCCGTTACGCCAACCATGGAAATAGCCGACATCACGATCGCGGTGATATTGGCGCGCTCCAGCGCATCACGCATGGCCAGGGCGTTCATCACAGTGGCCAGCATGCCCATGTGGTCGCCTGTCACCCGATCCATGCCGGCAGCGCTGAGTGCCGCGCCACGGAACAGGTTGCCGCCGCCAATCACCAGACCGACCTGGACACCGATACCGACCAACTGGCCGACTTCCAGCGCCATGCGATCGAGTACTTTGGGATCGATCCCAAACTCTTCCGAGCCCATCAGGGCCTCGCCGCTAAGCTTGAGTAGAATGCGTTTATAGCGAGCCTGATGACCACTGCCCTGCTGAGCCATTGCGAATCTCTCCTGCGGCGTATTTTTTGAAAATTCTTGGCAAGCCGTTTACGGCCTGCGTTCACTCTAGCTTGACGCTGTCACAGCGCCATCGGAACACGGCTTTGTAAGCCAGTTCCAAAGGGAAACCAATAAAAATCGATCACCCCATTTGAAAAGAGGCTGCGCGCGTAAGCGGGCAGCCTCTTTTGGGCGACAGTTAAAAACTGTCTTACTTCTTGGTGGCAGCCAGCTGGGCAGCAACTTCTTCAGCGAAGTTGTCGACCGGCTTCTCGATGCCGTCGCCTACTTTGTAGTAGGTGAAGGAAACGATTTCAGCACCGGCTTTCTTGGCCAGTTCGCCAACCTTGATTTCAGGGTTCTTGACGAACGCCTGCTCAACCAGGGAAGCCTCAGCCAGGAACTTGCTGATACGGCCCTTGACCATGTTTTCAACGATGTTTTCAGGCTTGCCTTTGATTTTCTCTTCGTTCAGCTGCAGGAACACGGCTTTCTCGCGTTCGATGGCTTCAGCAGAAACTTCCGATGGCAGCAGGAATTCAGGGTTGCTGGCCGCTACGTGCATAGCGATGTCTTTGGCCAGTTCAACGTTGCCGCCTTTCAGGGCAACCACAACACCGATCTTGTTGCCGTGCAGGTAAGCACCCACAACGTCACCTTCAACGCGGGTCAGGCGACGAATGTTAACGTTCTCGCCCACTTTACCCACCAGAACCAGACGATCAGCTTCTTGAGCTTCGATCAGCGGAGCGGCGTCGGTCAGCTTGTCAGCGAATGCTTTTTCAACGCTGGCAGCGACGAAGTTCTTGAAGTCGTCTTGCAGGGCCAGGAAGTCGGTCTGCGAGTTAACTTCCAGGATAACGGCCGATTTGCCGTCTTCCTTGATTGCGATGGCGCCTTCAGCAGCGACGTTGCCTGCTTTCTTGGCAGCCTTGATGGCGCCCGAAGCACGCATGTCATCAATGGCTTTTTCGATGTCGCCGCCGGCCTTGGTCAAGGCCTTTTTGCAATCCATCATGCCTTCGCCGGTACGCTCACGCAGTTCTTTAACCAACGCTGCAGTAATCTCTGCCATTTTCAAAATCCTCTTGGATAGGTTTTCAACCATTCCACCCGATTGAACGGGCGATCAATTCTTCCCGAACCACCCTTGTAGGCCGCTGCACGTTACAAATGTTGTAGCTGCGCTGCCGACAAATGGTTTTCGAGGTGGCAAAAAGGGGGCCAAGCCCCCTTTTTGCTTACTGAGTCAACGCCAAGGCGTCAGTTACTCAGCTGCAGCTACCGGAGCTTCTTCAACGAACTGCTCGGTACCGCCAGCAACGTGGTTGCGACCACGGATTACAGCGTCAGCCATCGAACCCATGTACAGCTGGATAGCGCGGATTGCGTCATCGTTGCCTGGGATGATGTAGTCAACGCCTTCCGGGCTGCTGTTGGTATCGACTACGCCGATAACCGGGATGCCCAGCTTGTTGGCTTCGGTGATCGCGATGCGCTCGTGATCAACGTCGATAACGAACAGTGCGTCAGGCAGACCGCCCATGTCCTTGATACCACCCAGGGAACGATCGAGCTTTTCCAGGTCGCGAGTGCGCATCAGCGCCTCTTTCTTGGTCAGCTTGGCGAAAGTACCGTCTTCGGCTTGCACTTCAAGGTCACGCAGACGCTTGATGGAAGCACGGATGGTTTTGAAGTTGGTCAGCATGCCGCCCAACCAGCGGTGATCGACGTACGGCGAACCGCAACGTGCTGCTTCTTCAGCAACGATCTTGCCAGCGGAACGCTTGGTGCCGACGAACAGAATCTTGTTTTTGCCCTGGGCCAGGCGCTCTACGAAAGTCAGAGCTTCGTTGAACATTGGCAGGGTTTTTTCAAGGTTGATGATGTGGATCTTGTTACGCGCGCCGAAAATGTATTTACCCATTTTCGGGTTCCAGTAACGGGTCTGGTGACCGAAGTGCACACCGGCCTTCAGCATATCGCGCATGTTGACTTGGGACATGATAGTTCCTTAATAAGTCGGGTTTGGCCTCCACGTATCCCAATGACCAACCAGCGGCATTCGCCTCCGGCACCCAGGTCATCGTGTCGACACGTGTGTGGATTTAAGCTTTGCGGGGTATCCCCGGAAAGCGGCGCATTTTATACCACAGAGCTTGCAAAAACGAAACCCGCAATCACATTTGCCGTCAGTCGCTTTTGCCTAAGCCTTTGAATAGAGCCAGAATGACCCCATCCTTATAGACAGAAGCGATCGCCAGACGCTCATGGTTTCACCCTTGCGTCTGCTAGAATCGCGTTTTTTGGGCTTGTGCGAATTCTGCAACCTTTTGTCGCACACCCGTAAACCGTATTGATTTCAGCGCGTCGCGCTAGAGAGAGCCTGTATGACCGTCACCCTCAAAACCGCCGAAGATATCGCTGGCATGCGTGTTGCCGGCAAACTGGCTGCCGACGTCCTGGAAATGATTGCCGAACACGTCAAGCCCGGCGTCACCACCGAAGCGCTGGACCGCATTTGCCACGACTATATCGTCGACGTGCAAAAGGCCATCCCTGCGCCGCTGAACTACAAGGGTTTCCCCAAGTCGATCTGCACCTCGATCAACCACGTGGTGTGCCACGGAATTCCCGGCGACAAGCCGCTGAAGGACGGCGACACCCTGAACATCGACGTCACCGTCATCAAGGACGGCTACCACGGCGACACCAGCCGCATGTTCCACGTCGGCACCGTGCCGGTCTGGGCCGAGCGCCTGTCGCAAGTCACCCAGGAATGCATGTACAAGGCCATCGAGATCGTCAAGCCTGGCTGCCGCCTGGGCGACATCGGTGAAATCATCCAGAAGCACGCTGAAAAGAACGGCTTCTCGGTGGTGCGCGAGTTCTGCGGCCACGGCATCGGCAAGGTGTTCCACGAAGAGCCACAGATCCTGCACTACGGCCGCGCCGGCACCGGCATGGAGCTCAAGGCAGGCATGACCTTCACCATCGAGCCGATGATCAACCAGGGCAAGGCCGACACCAAGGTGCTGGGCGACGGCTGGACCGCCATCACCAAGGACCGCAAGCTCTCGGCGCAGTGGGAACACACCCTGCTGGTGACCGACACCGGCTACGAGATCTTCACTCTGCGTGCCGACGACACGATTCCCCGCGTTTCGGCGTAATGTTTGCACCGGTTTTCTAATAGCGACGCTGTGACCCATAGATAGAAAGGAAAACCGATCGATGCCCCAGGTGGATCCCGAACTCTTCGACCGTGGCCAGTTCCAGGCGGAACTGGCACTGAAGGCCAGCCCCATCGCAGCCTTCAAGAAGGCCATTCGTCAGGCCCGCGAGGTGCTCGACGGGCGCTTTCGTACCGGCCGCGATATCCGCCGGCTGATCGAGGACCGCGCCTGGTTCGTCGACAACATCCTGCAAAAGGCCTGGGAACAGTTCAGCTGGAGTGAAGACGCCGATATCGCCCTGGTGGCGGTCGGCGGCTACGGCCGTGGCGAACTGCACCCCTACTCCGACATCGACCTGCTGATCTTGCTGGACAGCGCCGATCACGAGATCTTTCGCGACTCCATCGAGCGTTTTCTGACGCTGTTGTGGGACATCGGCCTGGAAGTCGGCCAAAGCGTACGCTCGGTGGACGAGTGTGCCCAGGAAGCCCGCGCCGACCTGACGGTGATCACCAACCTGATGGAAAGCCGCACCATCGCCGGCCCCGAGCGCCTGCGCCAGCGCATGCTGGAAGTCACCAGCACCGCGCACATGTGGCCAAGCAAGGACTTCTTCCTGGCCAAGCGTGCCGAGCAGAAAGCCCGGCACCACAAGTACAACGACACCGAATACAACCTGGAACCCAACGTCAAAGGCTCCCCGGGCGGGCTGCGGGACATCCAGACGATTTTGTGGGTCGCCCGTCGCCAGTACGGCACCCTGAACCTGCGCGCCCTGGCCGGGGAAGGCTTCCTGGTGGAGAGCGAAAACGCCCTGCTGGCCTCCTCCCAGGAATTCCTCTGGAAAGTGCGCTACGCGCTGCACATGCTGGCCGGGCGCTCCGAAGACCGCCTGCTGTTCGACCACCAGCGCTCCATCGCCACCCTGCTGGGGTTTGAAGGCGAAGACGCGAAGACCAGCATCGAAAGCTTCATGCAGCAGTACTACCGCGTGGTAATGAGCATTGCCCAGCTCAGCGACCTGATCATCCAGCACTTCGAAGAAGTGATCCTGGCCCCGGAAGACGAAGCACCGCCGCAGCCGATCAACGCGCGCTTCCAGCTCCACGATGGCTATATCGAGGCACGCAACGACAACGTGTTCAAACGCACGCCGTTCGCCATGCTGGAAATCTTCGTGTTGATGGCCCAGCAGCCGGAAATCAAGGGCGTACGCGCCGACACCATTCGCCTGCTGCGGGAAAACCGTCACCTGATCGACGACGATTTCCGCCACGACATCCGCAATACCAGCCTGTTTATCGAGCTGTTCAAGTGCAAGATCGGCATCCACCGCAACCTGCGTCGCATGAACCGCTACGGGATCCTGGGGCGCTACCTGCCGGAGTTCGGTTTTATCGTCGGGCAGATGCAGCACGACCTGTTCCACATCTACACGGTGGACGCCCACACCCTGAACCTGATCAAGCACCTGCGTAAGTTGCAGTACACCCAGGTGTCAGAGAAATTCCCGCTGGCCAGCAAGCTCATGGCGCGCCTGCCCAAGCCGGAATTGATCTACCTCGCCGGCCTGTACCACGACATCGGCAAGGGCCGGCACGGTGATCATTCGGAAATTGGCGCAGTGGACGCCGAAGCGTTCTGCCAGCGTCACCAGTTGCCGCTGTGGGACAGCCGCCTGATCGTGTGGCTGGTGCAGAACCACCTGGTGATGTCCACCACCGCCCAGCGCAAGGACTTGTCCGACCCACAGGTGATCCACGATTTTGCCCAGGCCGTCGGCGATGAAACCCGCCTCGACTACCTGTACGTGCTCACCGTGTCCGACATCAACGCCACCAACCCGACGCTGTGGAACTCCTGGCGCGCCAGCCTGTTGCGCCAGCTCTACACCGAGACCAAGCGCGCGCTGCGTCGCGGCCTGGAGAACCCGGTGGACCGCGAAGAACAGATCCGCCGCACCCAAAGCGCGGCCCTGGATATTCTGGTGCGTGGCGGCAATGACCCGGACGACGTCGAGCAACTCTGGTCGCAACTCGGGGACGACTACTTCCTGCGCCACACCGCCGGCGACGTGGCCTGGCACAGCGACGCGATCCTGCAGCAGCCAGCCGATGGCGGCCCGCTGGTGCTGATCAAGGAAACCACCCAGCGCGAGTTCGAGGGTGGCACCCAGATCTTCATCTACGCACCCGACCAGCACGACTTCTTCGCCGTGACCGTGGCGGCGATGGACCAGCTCAACCTGAACATTCACGACGCCCGGGTCATCACCTCCAGCAGCCAGTTCACCCTCGACACCTACATCGTGCTAGACACAGAAGGCGAGTCCATCGGCGACAACCCGGAGCGGGTGAAAAAGATCCGCAAAGGCCTGACCGACGCGCTGCGCAATCCTGACGACTACCCGACCATCATCCAGCGTCGGGTGCCGCGCCAGCTCAAGCACTTTGCGTTTGCCCCCGAGGTGACTATCCACAACGACGCCCAGCGCCCGGTGACGGTGCTGGAACTCAGCGCGCCGGACCGCCCGGGCCTGCTGGCACGGATCGGCACGATATTCCTGGAATTCGACCTGTCGTTGCAGAACGCCAAGATTGCGACCCTGGGCGAGCGGGTGGAAGACGTGTTCTTCATTACCGATGCCGACAACCAGCCGCTTTCCGACCCTGAACTGTGCCGACGCTTGCAGGAAGCCATCGTCCAGCAGTTGAGCGTCAATCAGGAGACCGGCGTCGAGATGTCACGCTTGAGCATCTGACCGACCGCCCATTTTCAGCTTCCAATGAATTGAACGAGATTTATCGATGAACAATGCCCTGAACCAGCTGCAGCCCTACCCGTTCGAGAAATTGCGCGTCCTGCTGGGCAGCGTCACGCCGAACCCGGACAAACGCCCCATCGCCCTGTCCATCGGTGAGCCGAAGCACAAATCCCCGCAGTTTGTCGCCGAGGCTCTGGCCAACAACCTGGACCAGATGGCGGTGTACCCCACCACCCTGGGCATTCCTGCCCTGCGCGAAGCCATTGGCGCCTGGTGTGAACGCCGTTTCAGCGTGCCCAAGGGCTGGCTGGACCCGGCGCGCAACATCCTGCCGGTGAACGGCACCCGTGAAGCGCTGTTCGCCTTCACCCAGACCGTGGTCAACCGTGGCGACGACGCGCTGGTGGTCAGCCCGAACCCGTTCTACCAGATCTACGAAGGCGCGGCGTTCCTCGCCGGGGCCAAGCCGCATTACCTGCCGTGCCTGGATGAAAACGGCTTCAACCCGGATTTCGACGCCGTATCGCCGGACATCTGGAAACGCTGCCAGATCCTGTTCCTGTGCTCGCCAGGCAACCCCACCGGTGCACTGATTCCCGTCGCCACCCTGAAAAAGCTGATCGCCCTGGCTGACGAATACGACTTCGTGATCGCCGCCGACGAGTGCTACAGCGAGCTGTACTTCGACGAACAAACCCCGCCGCCAGGCCTGCTCAGCGCCTGCGTGGAACTGGGTCGCCAGGACTTCAAGCGTTGCGTGGTGTTCCACAGCCTGTCCAAGCGCTCCAACCTGCCGGGCCTGCGTTCGGGCTTTGTGGCCGGCGACGCCGATATCCTCAAGGGCTTCCTGCTGTACCGCACCTACCACGGTTGCGCGATGCCGGTGCAAACCCAACTGGCGAGCATTGCTGCCTGGCAGGACGAAGCCCACGTGCAGGCCAACCGTGACCTGTACCGGGAGAAGTTCGATGCGGTGCTGGCGATCCTGAAGCCGGTGCTGGACGTGCAAAACCCGGACGGCGGCTTCTACCTGTGGCCGAATGTGAAGGGCGACGATGCGGCGTTCTGCCGGGACTTGTTCGTGGAAGAACACGTGACCGTGGTACCGGGCTCGTACCTGTCGCGGGAAGTGGACGGGGTCAACCCGGGCGCCGGGCGTGTGCGCCTGGCGCTGGTTGCGCCGCTGGCAGAGTGTGTGGAAGCGGCGACGCGGATTCGCGACTTTATTACCCGCAATAAATAACTGCGCTGAATGTGGCGAGGGAGCTTGCTCCCGCTGGAGTGCGCAGCGCTCCCGCTTTTTTGGGGCCGCTACGCAGCCCAGCGGGAGCAAGCTCCCTCGCCACAAGCAAGCACCGCGGTGTTATTTGATATGACCCAGATTCGCCTCGCTCATATCCAGATCCGCCAACACCTCCCGTAGCACATCATCACCAATCTGGTGGTGACGGCTCAGGCTATACAGTTCCAGACGCTGCGCCCGCAGGGCCTTGAGCCGCAACTTGCGTTCCAGTTGATCCATCTGCAACGCCAGCGCCTGGGCTTCGGCCGAATCGTTGAACACTTCCAGTTGATGACGATACTCCGACATCAACCGCGCCTTGAGCTCGGTGGCCAAGGCTGCCTGGGCGGCATCCTGGGGTGCAGCTTCAGCGGGTTCTTCGGCTTCCAGGGCATGGATAGCAGCCACGGCGGTCTTCTTCCAGGCCTCGCGCACTTCATTGTGGCGTTTCTCATCCGGGCTCTTCTCGATGCCGCGTAACAGCAGCGGCAAAGCGATGCAGGCCGCGACCAACGACAGCAGGATCACACCGGCGGCGATGAAGATCAGCAGGTCGCGCTCGGGAAAATCCTGCCCCGGCGCAAGCAGTAACGGTACCGACATCACACCCGCCAGGGTCACGGCACCGCGTACGCCACCGACGGTCAGCAACCAGCAGGACCGCGCGGTGGGCACCAGCGTCAGCTCACTTTTCCCACGAATCCGGCGCAATAAACCCGACAGGCGCCAGATGCTTTGCACCCAGATAAACCGCAACACCACCAGCACCAGGAAAATCGCGATCACGTCCAGGCAGCGATACAACAAGGTCGGCCACAGCGTCGGCTCGTGACTGACCACCGCCTTGATGATGTCAGGCAGTTGCAGGCCCAGCAGCAGGAAGATCAAGCCGTTGAACGCAAACTCCAGCAGCGACCAGACGCTGCGGTTGAGCAACCGGGTGCTGGTCTGGCGCGGCAGCAGGTCGAGCCAGCTTTGCATCATGCCCGCAGCCACCGCCGACAGGATGCCCGAGGCGCCAAGGCGTTCCGCCAGCACGTAGGCGGCGAATGGCAGCAACAACATGAACACCACGTGCGTCGCCGGGTCGTCCCAGCCCCGGGCGATCATCCAGGCACGCAGGCGGCCGACCAGCCAGCTCAACGCCACACCGACCGCCAGCCCACCCACGGCCACCAGCACAAAAGTGAGGCTCGCATCCGCCAGCGAGAACACGCCGGTCAGCGCCGCCGCCAGGGCGAACTTGAAGGTCACCAGGCCCGAGGCATCATTCATCAACGCCTCGCCCTGGAGCATGTGCATCAGTGGCGTCGGCAAGCGGTTCTGGGAAATGGCCGACACCGCCACGGCATCCGTCGGCGACAACACGGCCGCCAGGGCGAAGGCCACCGGCAGGGGAATACTCGGCAACAACCAGTGAATGAAGTAACCGGCCCCCACCACCGTAAACAGCACCAACCCCACCGCCAGCGTCAGGATCGGCCCGCGCAGGCGCCACAATTCACGCTTGGGCATGCGCCAGCCATCGGAGAACAGCAGCGGCGGCAGAAACAGGAAAAGAAACAACTCAGGGTCCAGGGCGACATGCAGCCCCAGGGTCGGCCAGGCCAGCAACGCACCGGCGGCGATCTGCACCAGTGGCAACGGCAGTGGGATCACACGCCCGACAAGGCGCGAAACGCTGACCAGCATCAGCAGGATAAGTACGGTGTAGGCGGTTTGCATAACGCGGGATTCCCAGACAATCAACTTGCAACAACACACATCAGGCAACAACTCGCCGTTGAAGTGCCATATTAGCCGCCTATGCTGCGCGATGGCCTTTGCACAAAAGTCGCACACGAGCAAAACGTAAGTGTGACGAGCGGCGCCGAAAGCCGCTGGCCATGGCATAATCCGTGACCTTTAATCTGCGTGAGCCCAAAGGGGGGCAATTCCTTGACCGCTTCAAGCAAAACGTTGCACCTTTTCGGCATCAAAGCCTGCGACACCATGAAAAAGGCGCGCACCTGGCTCGATGAGCACGCTATCCAGTATGAGTTTCATGACTACAAGACGGCCGGTATCGACCGCGAACACTTGACCCAATGGTGCAATGAGCACGGTTGGCAGGTGGTTTTGAACCGTGCGGGCACCACCTTTCGCAAACTCGAAGACGAACGCAAAGCCGATCTCGACCAAGCGAAAGCCATTGAATTGATGCTCGCGCAACCCTCGATGATCAAGCGCCCGGTGCTTGATCTCGGTGACAAAACCCTGATTGGCTTCAAGCCAGATAGCTATTCGGCGGCCCTCAAGTAGGCCAGCCCATTCCATTTTTGTAGAGGTAACAGCATGTCCAATTCCCTGTTCAGCCTGGGCTTCGGCGTCGGCACTCAGAACCGCCAAGGTGCTTGGCTGGAAGTGTTTTACGCACAACCGCTGCTCAATCCATCGGCTGAAATCATCGCGGCCATCGCGCCGATCCTCGGTTACACCGAAGGCAACCAGGCGATCACTTTCACCGTCACCCAGGCCCTGCAACTGGCTGACGCGCTCAAGGGCGTCGACGCTGCCCAAGCCGCCCTGTTGAGCCGCCTGGCTGAAAGCCACACGCCGCTGGTCGCCACCCTGCTGGCCGAAGACGCCGCACTGACCTCCACGCCTGAGGCCTACCTCAAGCTGCACCTGCTGTCCCATCGCCTGGTCAAGCCTCACGGCCTGAGCCTGGCCGGTGTGTTCCCGCAGTTGCCGAACGTGGCCTGGACCAGCCAGGGCGCAATCGACATCAATGAGCTGGCCGAGCGTCAACTGGAAGCGCGCCTGCGTGGCGACCTGCTGGAAGTGTTCTCGGTGGACAAGTTCCCGAAGATGACCGACTACGTGGTGCCGAGCGGCGTGCGTATCGCTGATGCCGCGCGCATCCGCCTGGGCGCCTACGTAGGCGAAGGCACCACCGTGATGCACGAAGGTTTCGTCAACTTCAACGCCGGTACCGAAGGCCCGGGCATGATCGAAGGCCGCGTGTCGGCTGGCGTGTTCGTCGGCAAGGGTTCGGACCTGGGCGGCGGTTGCTCCACCATGGGCACCCTGTCGGGTGGCGGCAACATCGTGATCAAGGTCGGCGAAGGCTGCCTGATCGGCGCCAACGCCGGTATCGGTATCCCGTTGGGCGACCGCAACACCGTGGAGTCGGGCCTGTACGTGACCGCCGGCACCAAGGTTGCGCTGCTGGACGAGCAGAACCAGCTGGTCAAGGTGGTCAAGGCCCGCGAGCTGGCCGGCCAACCGGATCTGCTGTTCCGCCGCAACTCCGAGACCGGTGCCGTGGAGTGCAAAACCCACAAATCGGCCATCGAACTGAACGCAGCGCTGCACGCTCACAACTAAGCAGCGACTCGATGCCACTAACGGCCCGCGCCTGACCGGTGCGGGCCGTTTATACGAGTCTTGATCACCATGCTTGTGCCCTCTCCCTGGCGCGCCGATTTTCCGGCCATCGCCACCCTGCAACGGCAAGACCAGACCTATCTGGACAACGCCGCCACCACGCAAAAACCTCAAGCCCTGCTGGACGCCATCAGCCATTACTACGCCAATGGCGCAGCCAATGTGCACCGTGCACAGCACTTGCCGGGCGCCCATGCGACCCAGGCTTTCGAGGACAGTCGCAGCAAGGTGGCACAGTGGCTGAACGTCGGTGACGAGGGGCAAATCATCTTCACCCACGGCGCGACATCGGCGCTGAACCTCCTGGCTTATGGCCTTGAGCACCTATTCAACCCGGGCGACGAGATTGTCATCAGCGCCCTGGAGCACCACGCCAACCTGCTGCCGTGGCAGCAACTGGCCAAGCGTCGCGAGCTGGCGCTGGTGGTACTGCCGCTTGACGATGACGGCTTGATCGACCTGCAAGCCGCCGCCCAACTGATCGGCCCGCGCACCCGCCTGCTGGCGGTGAGCCAACTGTCCAACGTACTCGGTGCCTGGCAGCCGTTGCCGCAATTGCTGGCACTGGCCAAGGCCCACGACGCCCTGACGGTGGTCGATGGCGCCCAGGGCATCGTGCATGGTCGCCATGATATGCAGGCCCTGGGCTGCGACTTCTACGTGTTTTCCAGCCATAAACTCTACGGGCCGGACGGCGTCGGCGTGCTGTATGGCCGCACCGAAGCCCTGCATCACCTGCGCCACTGGCAGTTTGGGGGCGAGATGGTGCAGCAGGCTGATTATCAAAGCGCCAGTTTCCGCCCGGCGCCCCTCGGCTTCGAAGCCGGGACTCCGCCGATCGCCAGCGTGATCGGCCTGGGGGCAACCCTGGATTACCTGAGTTCCCTGGACCAGCAGGCGGTGACGGCTCACGAAGCCGCCCTGCACGACTACCTGTTGCGTGGCTTGCAAGCGCGCAATGGCGTGCGCTTGCTGGGGTCGCCGCACGTCGCCCTGGCCAGCTTCGTGGTGGAAGGCGTGCACAACGCCGACCTCGCCCACTTGCTGACCGAACAAGGGATTGCGGTGCGCGCCGGCCACCATTGTGCGATGCCGCTGCTCAAGCAGATGGGATTGTCGGGGGCGATTCGGGTGTCATTGGCGCTGTACAACGACTCCGATGACCTGGAGCGCTTTTTTGAAGCGCTGGATCAAGCCCTGGATATGTTGCGATGAGCTTGCCGACTGAGGCCGTTGTCGCGCTGGAAGCGTTCCAGGCGGTCGGCAGTTGGGAGCAACGAGCCCGCCTGCTGATGCAATGGGGCGAGCGGCTGCCCGCCTTGCCGGACGAAGACAAGGTAGACGTCAACCTGGTGCAGGGCTGTGAAAGCCTGGTGTGGCTGGTGGGGCGCTTGCAGGATGGGCATTGGCAGTTTGCCGCCAGCAGCGATGCACGGCTGATACGCGGGCTGGTGGCGTTGTTGCTGGCGCGGGTCAACAGCTTGTCTGTCGCTGAGTTGCAGGCGGTCGACTTGCCCGGCTGGTTTGAGCAACTGGGCCTGTCGCGGCAGTTATCGCCGTCGCGCAGCAATGGGTTGAATGCGGTGCTTCAGCGGATGCGGGAGTTGAGCCTTATACAAAACTAAATGTGGGAGCGGGCTTGCTCGCGAAGGCGGCGTGTCAGTCACCGGAGATGTCGACTGATACACCGCTTTCGCGAGCAAGCCCGCTCCCACATTTTGATCTTCATTCCAGACTGAGATCTAAGGGGCCTTGACCCTGTCAGCAGGCCGGCGCACCCCGGCCACTATCTTGTCCACCGCCTTGGTCGCGGCCACCATGCCGAAGGTCGCAGTGACCATCATCACCGCGCCAAACCCGCCGGCGCAGTCCAGCTTCACGCCATCCCCGACAAAACTCTTCTGCAAACAGATGCTGCCGTCCGGCTTCGGGTAACGCAGCTGTTCGGTGGAGAACACGCAGGGCACGCTGTAATGGCGGGTCACAGTGCGGGAGAAGCCATAATCGCGACGCAACGTGGAGCGCACCTTCGACGCCAGCGGGTCATTGAACGTACGGTTCAAGTCACACACCTGAATCAACGTCGGATCAATCTGCCCGCCCGCGCCGCCGGTGGTGATGATCTGGATCTTGCGCCGCTTGCACCAGGCAATCAGTGCGGCCTTGGCGTTCACACTGTCGATGCAGTCGATCACGCAATCGATATTGGGCGTGATGTACTCGGCCATCGTCTCGCGGGTCACGAAATCCGCCACCGCGTGCACGGTGCAATCCGGGTTGA
This sequence comes from Pseudomonas sp. F9001, assembly GCF_013385435.1. Lineage (NCBI taxonomy): Bacteria > Pseudomonadati > Pseudomonadota > Gammaproteobacteria > Pseudomonadales > Pseudomonadaceae > Pseudomonas > Pseudomonas sp. F9001. The sequence goes on along the minus strand of NZ_JACAPX010000019.1, from coordinate 44,169 downwards.
TGCCTTTCAGGCGCTCGGCCATGACCTCGACCTTGGCCTTGCCCACCGTGCTGTCCAGCGCATGCAACTGACGGTTGCTGTTGCTGACGCATACATCATCGAGGTCAAACAGCGAAATCTCGCCCACGCCGCAGCGAGCGATGGCTTCCGCCGCCCACGAACCCACCCCGCCCACGCCGACGATGGCCACATGGGCCGCCTTCAGGCGCTCCAGGCCTTCAATGCCATACAAGCGGGCGACGCCGGCAAACCGTGGATCTTCTGTACTCATGACCATTACCCCAAAAACCGGCGCGCATTATAGGGCTACACAGCGACAAGTTTTAAACTACAAGCTACAAGTAAGAGAACTTACGACGAGTTGCACTGCCCAATGTCCGGTTTTTCCCGGCTTGCTGTACGGTCGGTGAAAGGCCAGTGTAGGATGCGCGCCGTTCGGCGCAGGCCGACACCTCTTTTCGTTCCACACCCTTTGGAACCCGAAATAGCCATGTCATCGCGTAAATTTGGACTCAACCTGGTGGTGGTGCTGGCAATTGCCGCGCTGTTCACCGGCTTCTGGGCGCTGATCAACCGCCCAGTCAATGCCCCTAACTGGCCCGAGCAGATCTCCGGTTTTTCGTACTCGCCGTTCCAGCAAGGCCAATACCCACAGAAAGACCAGTATCCGACCGACGATCAAATGCGTCAGGACCTTGCGATCATGAGCAAGCTGACGGACAACATCCGTACCTACTCGGTCGACGGCACCCTGGGGGATATCCCCAAGCTGGCGGAAGAATTCGGCCTGCGGGTGACCCTGGGGATCTGGATCAGTCCGGACCTCGAGCGCAACGAGCGCGAGATCCAGCGCGCCATCGAAATCGCCAACAGCTCCCGCAGCGTAGTGCGGGTAGTGGTGGGCAACGAGGCGCTGTTCCGCGAGGAAATCACTCCGGAAGCGCTGATCGTGCTGCTGGATCGGGTACGGGCCGCCGTCAAGGTGCCCGTAACCACCTCCGAGCAATGGCACATCTGGGAACACAACCCGCAACTGGCCAAGCACGTCGACCTGATCGCCGCGCACATCCTGCCGTACTGGGAAAATATCCCGGTGGACAAGGCCGGCCAGTTCGTCCTCGATCGCGCACGGGACCTGAAGAAGACCTTCCCGAAAAAGCCGCTGTTGCTGTCGGAGGTTGGCTGGCCGAGCAACGGCCGGATGCGTGGCGGTGCTGACGCCTCCCCCGCCGACCAGGCGATTTACCTGCGCACGCTGGTTAACACGCTGAACCGCCAGGGCTACAACTACTTCGTGATCGAAGCGTTTGACCAGCCATGGAAAGCCAGCGACGAAGGCTCTGTAGGGGCCTATTGGGGCGTGTTCAACGCCGCACGCCAGCAGAAATTCAACTTTGATGGCCCGGTGGTCGCGATTCCGCAATGGCGAGTGCTGGCGATCGGCTCGGTGGTGCTTGCGCTGCTGTCCCTGACCCTGCTGATGATCGACGGCTCGGCCCTGCGCCAGCGCGGCCGTACGTTCCTGACCTTTATCGCGTTCCTGTGCGGGTCGGTATTGGTGTGGATCGGTTATGACTACAGTCAGCAATACAGCACCTGGTTCAGCTTGACGGTGGGCTTCCTGCTGGCACTCGGCGCCCTGGGCGTATTTATCGTGTTGCTGACCGAAGCCCATGAGCTGGCCGAAGCAGTCTGGACCCACAAACGCCGGCGTGAATTCCTGCCGGTTGAAGGGGATTCGGACTACCGCCCGAAAGTCTCGATCCACGTGCCGTGCTACAACGAGCCGCCGGAGATGGTCAAACAGACCCTCGACGCCCTGGCCGCCCTCGATTATCCGGACTACGAAGTCCTGATCATCGACAACAACACCAAGGACCCGGCCGTGTGGGAGCCGGTGCGCGACTACTGCGAAACCCTCGGCCCGCGCTTCAAGTTCTTCCACGTCTCGCCCCTGGCCGGTTTCAAGGGCGGCGCACTGAACTACCTGATCCCGCACACCGCCAAGGATGCCGAAGTGATCGCGGTGATCGACTCCGATTACTGCGTGTCGCCAAACTGGCTCAAGCACATGGTGCCGCACTTCGCCGACCCGAAAATCGCCGTGGTGCAGTCGCCACAGGATTATCGTGACCAGAACGAAAGCACCTTCAAGAAGCTCTGCTACGCGGAATACAAAGGCTTCTTCCATATCGGCATGGTCACCCGCAACGACCGTGACGCGATCATCCAGCACGGCACCATGACCATGACCCGTCGCTCGGTGCTGGAAGAGCTGGGCTGGGCCGACTGGTGCATCTGTGAGGATGCCGAGCTGGGCCTGCGGGTCTTCGAGAAGGGCCTGTCGGCGGCGTACTACCACGACAGCTACGGCAAGGGCCTGATGCCCGATACCTTTATCGACTTCAAGAAACAGCGTTTCCGCTGGGCCTACGGCGCGATCCAGATCATCAAGCGCCACACTGCGAGCCTCTTGCGCGGCAAGGACACCGAGCTGACCCGTGGCCAGCGCTACCACTTCCTCGCGGGGTGGTTGCCGTGGGTGGCCGACGGCATGAACATCTTCTTCACCGTGGGCGCCTTGTTGTGGTCGGCGGCGATGATTATCGTGCCGACGCGGGTTGACCCGCCGCTGCTGATTTTCGCGATCCCGCCACTGGCGTTGTTCGTGTTCAAGGTCGGCAAGATCATCTTCCTCTACCGTCGTGCGGTGGGTGTGAACCTGAAAGATGCGTTCTGCGCGGCACTGGCCGGGCTGGCGTTGTCGCACACCATCGCCAAGGCGGTGCTGTACGGGTTCTTCACCACCAGCATTCCGTTCTTCCGTACACCGAAGAACGCCGATAACCACGGTTTCTGGGTGGCGATTTCCGAAGCCCGGGAAGAGATGTTCATCATGCTGCTGTTGTGGGGTGCGGCACTGGGGATTTACCTGGTGCAGGGCCTGCCGAGCAATGACATGCGCTTCTGGGTGGTGATGTTGCTGGTGCAGTCGCTGCCGTATGTGGCGGCGCTGATCATGGCGTTCCTGTCGTCGCTGCCGAAACCGGCACCGAAGCAAGAGCCTGTGGCCGCTGCTTAAAATCCTGCGCAATGCACTAAACGGCGGCCTCTGGCCGCCGTTTTGCTATAAGATAACGGCCATTTTGTGAGACTTGGCCCAGGCCATTGCTTTGTGTGGGAGCGGGCTTGCTCGCGAATGCGCCGGGTCAGTTCATACATTGTTGACTGACACTCCGTATTCGCGAGCAAGCCCGCTCCCACACAAGCCCCCTCCCACATAAGCCTTGCGCCCTGACATGCTTCTGGAGTTTTTACATGACGGCCCACGCCGACCTTTCGCCGACCCTCCAACTCGCTATCGACCTGATCCGCCGCCCGTCGGTGACGCCGGTCGACGCCGATTGCCAGAAGCTGATGATGCAGCGCCTGGGCGACGCCGGTTTTGCGCTTGAGCCGATGCGCATCGAGGATGTGGATAACTTCTGGGCCACCCACGGCAAACACGAAGGCCCGGTATTGTGCTTCGCCGGCCACACCGACGTGGTGCCGACCGGCCCGGTCAAGGCCTGGCAGAACGACCCGTTCGACGCGCTGATCGATGAAAACGGCATGCTCTGCGGCCGTGGCGCAGCCGACATGAAAGGCAGCCTGGCGGCGATGCTGGTCGCTTCCGAGCGCTTTGTGACCGACTACCCGGACCACAAGGGTTCGGTCGCATTCCTGATCACCAGTGACGAAGAAGGCCCGGCGCACCACGGCACCAAGGCGGTGATCGAACGCCTGGCAGCCCGCAAGGAGCGCCTGGACTGGTGCATCGTCGGCGAACCGTCGAGCACCACCCTGGTGGGCGACGTGGTCAAGAACGGCCGTCGCGGCTCCCTCGGCGCCACCCTGACCGTGCGCGGCGTGCAAGGCCATGTGGCCTACCCGCACCTGGCGAAGAACCCGATCCACCTGGCGGCTCCGGCCCTGGCCGAACTGGCCGCCGAGCACTGGGACGATGGCAACACCTTCTTCCCGCCTACCAGCTTCCAGATTTCCAACCTCAACTCCGGCACCGGCGCCACCAACGTGATCCCGGGCGACCTGACGGCGGTGTTCAACTTCCGCTTCTCCACCGAGTCCACCGTCGAAGGCCTGCAGCAGCGGGTCGCGGCGATTCTCGACAAGCATGGCCTGGACTGGCATGTGGAGTGGGCGCTGTCGGGCCTGCCGTTCCTCACCGAACCGGGCGCGTTGCTCGATGCGGTCTCCGCCAGCATCAAGGCCGTCACCGGTCGCGAGACCCAGGCGTCCACCAGCGGCGGCACCTCCGATGGGCGCTTCATCGCTACCCTCGGCACTCAGGTGGTGGAGCTGGGCCCGGTCAACGCGACGATCCATCAGGTCAACGAGCGCATCCTCGCCAGCGACCTCGATGTGCTGACCGAAATCTACTACCAGACCCTGATCAAGTTGCTCGCCTGATGCTCGCTTGCCCCATTTGCAGCGCACCGCTCCATGAAGTGGACAACGGCGTAGCCTGCCCGGCCGGGCACCGTTTCGACCGGGCGCGCCAGGGTTACCTGAACCTGTTGCCGGTGCAGCACAAGAACAGCCGTGACCCAGGCGACAACCTGGCGATGGTGGAAGCGCGCCGCGACTTTCTCAACGCTGGGCATTACGCCCCGGTGGCCAGGCGCCTGGCCGAACTGGCCGCTGAACGCAAACCCCAGCGCTGGCTCGACATCGGCTGTGGCGAGGGTTACTACACCGCACAGATCGCCGACGCCCTGCTGCGCGCCGATGGTTATGCCCTGGATATTTCCAGGGAAGCGGTCAAGCGCGCCTGCAAGCGCAACCCCACGGTGACCTGGTTGATCGCCAGCATGGCCCGGGTGCCGTTGGCCGATGCCAGTTGCCAGTTCCTGGCCAGCGTGTTCAGCCCACTGGACTGGCTGGAGGCCAAGCGCCTGCTCAGCCCGGGTGGTGGTTTGATGAAAGTCGGCCCGACCCGCGGCCACCTGATGGAGCTGCGTGAGCGTTTGTACGACGAAGTGCGCGAGTACACCGACGACAAGCACCTGGCGCTGGTGCCGCAGGGCATGAGCCTGCAACACAGCGAAACCCTGGAGTTCAAGCTCAACCTGGCCGACCCCAAGGATCGCGCCAACCTGCTGGCGATGACGCCCCACGGCTGGCGCGCGAGTGCCGAACGCCGGGCCCGGGTGATCGAAGCCGCCGAACCGCTGCTGGTCACTGTGTCGATGCGCTACGACTATTTCGTGCTTCAATAACCCATTATTTTTGTGGGCCTCGGGGCCCACACCGAATCCGCGAATGGATTTTCAAAATCCCGCAACGAGGAACATCCATGCGCCAACCTGATATCGAGATTTACCTCAAGGACGCCGACGTCGACCACAAGGCCATCGCCGCCTGGTTGGGCGCCGCCCTGGGCCCGTGCACCGACTGGGTCCAGCGCGGCCAGACCTACAAGTGCAAAGCCGGCAGCGTACCGGTCACCTGGCTGCCGAAAGCCGTAGGCAAATGGAACAGCCTGTACCTGGAAAGCGACCAGACCCCGTGGGAAGATGACATCGCCTGCGCCCGCGCAGCCTTTGCCGCGCTGAACGTCGAAGTGCGTTGCGCGCCGGGCAGCTGGGTAGAGGAAGAAGGTGAAGAAAGCGCGGATACCTGGATTCGTATCAGCGCAGACGGTGAAGAGCAGATCACCTGGAAAACAACCTGAGGGATCGTTCCCACGCTCTGCGTGGGAATGCAACCTGTGACGCTCCGCGTCACGATTAAAAGCAGACGCGGAGCGTCCAAAGAAGCATTCCCACGCAGAGCGTGGGAACGATCACGCCAAGGTTACAGGCCCACCACATCCTCAGCCTGCAAGCCCTTCTCTCCCGTCACCACGGCGTATTCCACCTGCTGGCCTTCAGCCAATGAACGATGCCCTTCACCGCGAATGGCGCGGTAGTGCACAAACACATCCTTGCCATCTTCCCGCTGGATAAAGCCATAGCCCTTGGCGTCGTTGAACCACTTCACATTGCCGGTTTCGCGCGTTGCCATCTGTTTTGCTCCCACATGCTTTTTATAAGTACGTTTATTGTTGAGTCGTCGCAGTTGAACTGCCGAGTATAAGACAGGCTCAAAAAGCTTCAACTCAAGATTACTTCGCCGCTTTTTTGCCGATTTTCGGCTAATACTGCACACTAGCGCCCCGAGCACCTGCCCGGTTTTTTTCCCCACTCAAAGCAGAAGCCGTATGACCCGTTCTCCCTTTCGCCGTCTGGTATTTGGCACCTTGCGCCGGCTGTTGTACCTCTGGGTTCGCTCAGAGACGATCAACCAGTCGTCCCTTACCTTGAACCTCGACCGCAGTCGTCCGGTGTTTTACGTCCTGCAATCTCCATCCCTCACCGAATTGGCGGTGGTTGATACCGAATGTACCAAGGCCGGCCTGCCGCGCCCGGTGCTGCCGGTGTCGGTCGGCCCGCTGATGGAGCCGGCAGCCTTCTTCTACCTGACGCCCGACCCCGACTGGCTGGGGCGCCAGGACAAGCGTGGCGCCCCACCCACCCTGACCCGCCTGGTGGATGTGCTCACCGAACACGCCGAAGAGAATGCACAGATCATTCCAGTCAGCGTGTTCTGGGGCCAGTCGCCCGACAGCGAGTCCAGCCCCTGGAAACTGCTGTTCGCCGACAGCTGGGCTGTCACCGGCCGCCTGCGCCGGCTGCTGAGCATCCTGATCCTGGGCCGCAAGACCCGGGTGCAATTCTCCGCGCCCATCAACCTGCGTGAGTTGATCGAGCACAATAAAGGCCACGAACGCACCGTGCGCATGGCCCAGCGCATCCTGCGGGTGCACTTTCGCAACCTGAAAACCGCAGTGATCGGCCCCGACCTGTCCCACCGGCGCAACCTGGTGAAGGGCCTGGTGAACATGCCACTGGTACGCCAGGCGATCCTCGACGAGGCCGAACGCGAGAAAATCACCCCCGAGAAAGCCAAGGCCCAGGCCCTGCGCTATGGCAACGAGATCGCCTCGGACTACACCTACACCGCCATCCGTTTCCTCGAAGTGGTGCTGAGCTGGTTCTGGAACAAGATCTACGACGGCATCAAGGTCAACAACATCGAAGGTGTGCAAAAGGTCGCCCAGGGCTACGAGGTGATCTATGTACCGTGCCATCGCAGCCATATCGACTACCTGCTGCTCTCCTATCTCCTGTTCAAGAATGGCTTGACCCCGCCGCACATCGCCGCCGGGATCAACCTGAACATGCCGGTGATCGGCAGCCTGTTGCGCCGTGGCGGGGCGTTTTTCATGCGCCGTACTTTCAAGGGCAACCCGCTGTACACCTCGGTGTTCAACGAATACCTGCACACCTTGTTCACCAAGGGTTTCCCGGTGGAATACTTCGTCGAAGGGGGACGCTCGCGCACCGGGCGCATGCTGCAACCGAAGACCGGGATGCTGGCGATCACCCTGCGCAGCTTCCTGCGTTCCTCGCGCATGCCCATCGTGTTCGTGCCGGTGTACATCGGCTATGAGCGGGTGCTGGAAGGCCGCACTTACCTGGGCGAACTGCGCGGTGCGAGCAAGAAGAAAGAGTCGATTTTCGATATTTTCAAAGTGGTCGGCGCCCTCAAGCAGCGCTTTGGCCAGGTCGCCGTGAACTTCGGCGAACCGATCAAGCTGGCTGAATTCCTCGACAGCGAGCAGCCCGACTGGCGCTCCCAGGAGCTGGGCCCGAACTACAAGCCGGCGTGGCTCAACGAAACCACCAACCGCCTCGGCGAACGGGTGGCGCAACACTTGAACGAAGCGGCGGCGATCAATCCGGTGAACCTGGTGGCCCTCGCGCTGCTGTCCACCACCCGCCTGGCCCTGGACGAACAGGCGATGGCGCGCCAGTTGGATCTGTACCTGGCACTGCTGCGCAAGGTGCCCTACTCGCCCCACACCACCCTGCCGGAAGGCGACGGCCTGGCGCTGATCAAGCACGTCAAGGACATGCACCTGCTGTCCGAACAGAGCGATGCACTGGGCAAGATCCTCTACCTGGACGAGCAGAACGCCGTCCTGATGACCTACTACCGCAACAACGTGCTGCACATTTTTGCCCTGCCGGCGCTGCTGGCGAGTTTCTTCCAGAGCAGCTCGCGGATGAGCCGCGAACAGATCCTGCGCTATACCCGTGCGCTCTACCCGTACCTGCAATCGGAGCTGTTTATCCGCTGGTCCCTGGACGAACTGGATGCTGTGGTCGACCAGTGGCTGGACGCCTTCGTCGAACAAGGCCTGCTGCGTTTTGAAAACGACGTGTACCTGCGCCCGGCGCCGAGCTCACGGCAGTTTGTGCTGTTGACCCTGCTGTCCAAGAGCATCGCCCAGACCCTGCAACGCTTCTACATGGCGATCTCGCTGCTGCTCAACAGCGGCCAGAACAGCATCAGCGCCGAAGAGCTGGAAGACCTGTGCACGGTCATGGCCCAGCGCCTGTCGATCCTGCACGGCCTGAATGCCCCGGAGTTCTTCGACAAAAGCCTTTTCCGACATTTTATCCAGACCCTGCTGGAGCAAGATGTGCTGCGTCGCGACGAGGCCGGCAAACTGAGCTATCACCCGCTGCTGGGTGAGCTGGCCGAAGGTGCAGCCAAACGCGTATTGCCCGCGGAGATTCGCCTGTCGATTCGCCAGGTCGCACTGCATCGCAGCGAAGAGGCGGCAGACCAGCCTGTGGTACCCGAAGAAACACACTAGAGTGACCGAGGCGCCAGGGTGTTTCTGGCGCCGTTGACAAGGAGCTGCACCATGAAAAAAATCATCCTCCTGGGCCTGACCGCCCTGCTGGGAGCCTGCCAGACCATGAGCCCCGCGCCCAAAGCCAGCCTCGATGGCGAAGTCTTCTATTTGCAACGCATCGCCCTCCCGCCCGCCGCCACCTTGAGTGTGACCCTGCAGGATGTGTCCTTGATGGACGCCCCGGCCGTGACCCTGGCCGAGCAGAAAGGCCCGGTGAAAGGCCAGGTGCCACTGCCCTTTCATCTGAGCTACGACCCGACCCAGGTCAAGCCTGGCCACAGTTACTCGGTGAGCGCTCGCATCGAACTGGAGGGCAAGCTACTGTTTATCACCACCGAACGGCACTCCGTGCAGTTGAACGGCCAGGACCCACAACCGCTGCGCCTGCGCGTGGATGCGGTTGCACACTGATTAAAATATCGAACATAAGGAAGCGCCCATGCTCCGTAACTCCCTTCGCCTCACTGCCCTGTGCGCCGGCTTGCTGCTCGGTGCCAACGCCATGGCCTTGTCCCTCGGCAGCCTGTCCCAGGGCGACGCCACCGGCGGCCTCAAGGATGCACTGACCCAAGGCGCACAGATTGCCGTGAAACAACTGGGTGTGCCCGGTGGTTTCAGCAACAACCCCGAAGTGAAGATCGGACTGCCGGGCAAGTTGGGCAAAGTCGCCGACAAGTTGAAAATGTTCGGCATGGGTGACCAGGTCACGCAACTTGAAACCAGCATGAACAAGGCGGCCGAGTCTGCTGTCACCCAGGCCCAGCCGATCCTGGTAAACGCGGTGAAAAACATGAGCGTGACCGATGCCAAGGGCATCCTCACCGGCGGCCAGGACTCGGCCACCCAGTACCTGAACAAAAGCAGCCGTGACGAGATCCGGGCCAAGTTCCTGCCGATCGTCAAGGCCGCTACCGACAAGGTCGGCGTGGCCCAGCAGTACAACGCGCTCGCCGGCAAGGCCGCCACCTTTGGCGCCATTGATGCCAAGAGCGCCAATGTCGAAAGCTACGTGACCGAACAGGCGCTGGACGGGCTGTTCAAGATGATCGCCCAGCAGGAAGAAACCATTCGCAAGAACCCGGCGGCGGCTGCCACCAGCTTGGCCAAGAAGGTGTTCGGCGCGCTGTAGACCACACCCGGCAACTAAAAACGCCCTGAACTATTCAGGGCGTTTTTTTTAATAGCGGCACTTGCAAGGCAAATCACTACCCACGGCATCGCTGTTGCTGCTGTTGGTGGTGTTGTTTTCGGTTTTGATATTAATGTTGATCTCGGGCTGGCCATTGCCATTGGACCGACCGAAATTCGGCAAGGCAGCCCGAGTGGTTCCCGGGCTGCCTCGAGTCAGCGGCTATCGATGGATCGGAAAGAGTGCCGACGACCTCTGGTAGGGTTGGTGGGCCTCATGCACCGGCGCATGGTGATACGGCTTGGGCCGCGCAGGCAGGACAGGCCCCGTTGGTCGGGAGTGATGGCCGTGGTTGAAACCGGGCCGTCCATGGCCGGGCTTGTGCGGTCGCGCCGTATCAGCTTCTTTATTGGACCCAGGCAACAGATTGCCCAGCAGTGACCCCAGGAAAGCACCTTTGAAAGCTGCCAGGGCAGACAAAATAAACATATGACACTCCATGAACTCATTGTTGTTCATCGGGACCGCAGGCTTGCGGCCCCGACAACGACGTCTGTCAATCAGACAATTCTGAGTGGAGCACCACGGGCAAACGTTCCGTCGCCCAGGGTCGCAGTTTGCGTCTATGTGTGAATGACCAGAGGCATTTCCTTACAGGACACCCCTGCCACTCGCAGCCTTACACCGCCTCCTTGCGGACCCGAAACCACGCCGCATACAGCGCGGGCAGGAACAACAGCGTCAATGCCGTCGCAACAATCAAGCCGCCCATGATCGCCACGGCCATCGGCCCGAAGAACACGCTGCGGGACAGCGGGATCATCGCCAGTACGGCCGCCAGCGCCGTCAGCACAATCGGCCGGAAGCGCCGCACGGTCGCCTCGATAATCGCCTGCCAGGGAGCCAGGCCGGCCTTGATGTCCTGCTCGATCTGGTCCACCAGGATCACCGAGTTACGCATGATCATCCCCGACAGCGCGATGGTCCCCAGCATCGCCACGAACCCAAAGGGCTGGCGGAATACCAGCAGGAACAGTGTCACCCCGATCAGGCCCAAGGGCGCCGTGAGAAACACCATCGCGGTGCGGGAGAAGCTGCGCAATTGCAGCATCAGCAAGGTCAGCACCACCACGATAAACAGCGGCACACCGGCCTTGACCGAATTCTGCCCACGGGCGGAATCCTCGACCGTGCCGCCAACTTCCAGCAGGTAGCCGTCCGGCAGTTCAGCGCGCACGCCTTCGAGGGTCGGCAGGATCTGCTGCACCAGGGTGGCCGGTTGTTCCTTGCCGTAGATATCGGCGCGAACGGTCACGGTCGGCAGGCGATTACGGTGCCAGATGATGCCTTCCTCAAAGCCGTATTCCAGGGTCGCGATCTGCGACAGCGCCACGCTCTTGCCGTTGTCGGTCGGCACCGCCAGGCTTGGCAGCAGCGACAGCTCGGTGCGCTCATGCACCGTGCCGCGCAGCAGGATTTCGATCAACTCGTTGTCCTCGCGGTACTGGCTGACGCTGGAGCCCGTGAGGGAACTCTGGAGGAATTTCGACAGGTTGGCGGTGCTCACGCCGAGGGCACGGGCGCGGTCCTGGTCAACGTTGAGGTAGACGATCTTGCTCGGTTCTTCCCAGTCCAGGTGCACGTTGACCACGTGGGTATTTTCGCGAACCTTGGCCGCCACTTTCCGCGCCAGGGCCCGGACTTCTTCGATGTGCTCGCCCGTTACCCGGAACTGCACGGGGTAGCCAACCGGCGGGCCGTTTTCAAGCCGCGTAACCCGCGAACGCAGGTCCGGGAATTGTTCGTTGAGGGTTTCGATCAGCCAGGTGCGCAAGCTTTCGCGCTCCTCGATGGTCTTGGCCAACACCACAAACTGGGCAAAGCTGGCGGCCGGCAGTTGCTGGTCCAGCGGCAGGTAGAAACGTGGCGAACCGGTACCGACGTAGGCCACATAATTTTCAATACCTGCATGTTCCTTGAGCAAGGCTTCAAGGCGTTTGACCTGGTCGGCCGTATTGCTCAGGGACGCGCCTTCAGCGAGTTTCAGGTCGACCATCAGTTCCAGTCGCCCGGAAGCCGGGAAGAACTGCTGGGGCACAAAGCGGAACAGCGCCACCGAGCCGATAAACAGCAGCAAGGTCAGGACGATCACCGTCTTGCGCCGACGCACACACCACTCCACCAGGCGTCTTACGCGCTGATAGAAGGGTGTGCCGTAGGGATCCGGCCCGTCGGTGCCATGCTTGGCCGCATGAATCTTCGCCAGGTCCGGCAGGAGTTTTTCCCCCAGGTACGGCACGAACATCACTGCGGCGACCCACGAGGCCAGCAGCGCAATGGTCACCACCTGGAAGATCGAGCGGGTGTATTCACCGGTGCTCGATTGCGCCGTGGCAATCGGCAGGAAACCCGCGGCCGTGATCAGGGTGCCGGTGAGCATCGGGAAGGCTGTGCTGGTCCAGGCGAAACTGGCGGCCTTGAGCCGGTCGTACCCTTGCTCCATTTTGATCGCCATCATTTCCACGGCGATGATCGCATCGTCCACCAGCAAGCCCAGCGCCAGCACCAGCGCGCCGAGGGAGATTTTGTGCAGGCCGATGCCGAGGTAATACATGGTGGCAAACGTCATGGCCAACACCAGCGGAATCGCCAGGGCGACCACCATGCCGGTGCGCACGCCCAGAGAGAAAAAGCTCACCAGCAACACAATCGCCAGGGCCTCAGCGAGCACCTGGACGAATTCGCCGACACTGGTTTTTACCGCTGCTGGCTGGTCCGACACCTTACGCAGTTCCATACCGGCAGGAAGGTTCTTCTGCAGGCGTGCGAATTCGCCTTCCAGGGCCTTGCCCAGCACCAGGATGTCGCCACCATCACGCATGGCCACGGCCAGCCCGATGGCGTCGGCGCCCATGTAGCGCATGCGCGGTGCCGGTGGATCGTTGAAGCCACGATGAATCTCGGCCACGTCACCGATACGGAACGTACGATCACCGACGCGGATCGGGAAGTCGCGAATCTCCTTAACGGTCTTGAAGTTGCCGGACACCCTTAACTGCACGCGCTCGCTCGGGGTTTCAAAGAAGCCGGCGGTGGACACCGCGTTCTGTTCCTGCAACGCCTGCTGCACGGCCGCCAGCGGCAGGCCGAGGGTGGCGAGCTTGAGGTTGGACAGCTCGATCCAGATCTTCTCGTCCTGCAAGCCCAGCAGTTCGACCTTGCCGACATCCGGCACCCGTTGCAGCTGAATCTGGATGCGGTCGGCGTAGTCCTTGAGCACGGCGTAGTCAAAGCCATCGCCGGTCAGGGCGTAGATATTGCCGAAGGTGGTACCGAATTCATCGTTGAAAAACGGGCCCTGGATATCCGGTGGCAGGGTCTGGCGAATATCGCTGATTTTCTTGCGCACCTGGTACCAGAGGTCCGGGATCTCTGCCGAGTGCATCGAGTCCCGGGCCATGAAGGTGACCTGGGATTCACCGGGCCGCGAGAAGGAGACGATGCGCTCGTAGTCGCCGGTCTCCATCAATTTCTTTTCAATACGCTCGGTCACCTGGCGCGACACTTCCTGGGCCGTAGCGCCTGGCCAGTTGGTCTTGATCACCATGGCCTTGAAGGTAAACGGCGGGTCTTCGCTTTGTCCCAGCTTGGTGTAGGACAAGGTGCCGACCACTGCCAGCAGGATCATCAGGAACAGTACGATCTGGCGATTACGCAACGCCCATTCGGAAAGATTGAAACCCATCGGGGACTACTCCTTGGCCGCCAGACTTACCACTCGATTGGCGCGATCCACCGGGCGCACTTGCTGGCCCTCATGGAGTACATGCACACCGGCGGCGATCACCCAATCAGTGGGGTTCAAGCCTTCCAGCACCGGCACGGTTTTCTCGCCAAAGGCGCCGATCCGCACCGGTGTGCGCTTGAGGGTATTGTCGGGCTGCACCACCCAGACGTAGGACGCGCCGTTCTCCGCGCTCAGGGCAGACAGCGGCACCGCCAGGGGAATCACCCCGTCAGCCTGGATGAAGACGCGAGCGCTCTGCCCCAGTTCCGCAGGCACTTTGCCGCCGGTAAACGCGACGCGGGCGGCGAAGGTTCGCGACTTTGGATCGGCAGCCGGCGACAGTTCGCGGATGCGGCCGTTGAAGCGCTGGTCGGGCTGGCTCCACAGTTCCACGGACACCGGCTGGCCAATCTTGAAACGCCCGAAGCTTTGCTCCGGCAGGCTGATCAACACCTCCCGCTCGCCATCGGTGGCCAGGGTGAATACGGTCTGGCCGGCCGACACCACCTGGCCGACTTCCACTGCACGCTTGGCGACCACGCCATCCTGGGGTGCGCGCAACACGGCGTAACCGGCCTGGTTATTGGCCACGTCGAATTCGGCCTTGATCTGCTTGAGGCGTGCTTCACCGGAGCGGTAGAGGTTTTCGGAATTGTCGTACTGGGAGCGGCTGACCATCTGACGGTCCATCAGAGTCTTGTAGCGATCACGCTCGGCGCGTACCAGGCTCAGGTTAGCGTCGGCAGCGGCGACCTGGGCGCGGGTGGCTTCCAGTTGCAGGCGTACGTCCTGAGGGTCGAGTTCGGCCAGGGGCTGGTTGGCCTTGACGCGCTCGCCCTCCTCCACCAGTCGTCGGCTGACTTTGCCGCCAATGCGAAAGGCCAGGTCGGGTTCATAGCGTGCACGCACCTCGCCCGGGTAGCTGTCGGAAGCCTGCGCCGAAGGCTCTGGCTGAACCACCATGGCCGGGCGGACGGTGGTTTGCGCCGCTTCTTCATGGCCACAGGCAGCCAACAGGAATAACAAGCTGGCAGGCAACGCGAGTGGCAGGAAATAGCTGCGCATGCTGAAGGACCTTTCGCTAATGGTGCTAGGAATAATTATACTGGCCAGTATGTTATTAATACCAAACTCACCAGTCCAGTAATAAAGTGAAAATGTCCGACAATCCTGTGAACACCAATAGCCCCGGGCGTCCCAAGGACATGGCAAAACGCCAGGCGATTCTTGATGCGGCGAAGATCCTGTTTTTGAGTAATGGGTATGCCAGTACCAGCATGGATGCCGTGGCAGTGGAGGCCGGGGTGTCGAAGCTGACGGTGTACAGCCATTTCACCGACAAGGAGACGCTGTTCTCGGCGGCGGTGGTTGCCAAGTGCGAAGAGCAGTTACCGGTGATGTATTTCGAGCTGCCCGAGGGTGTGCCGGTGGAGAAGGTGCTGCTCAATATCGCCCGCGGGTTTCATGTGCTGATCAATAGCGAGGAGTCGGTGAACCTGCATCGGTTGATGATGACTTCCGGGAGTCAGGATCCGAAGTTGTCGCAGATCTTTTTCGAAGCCGGGCCGATGCGTATGTTGCAGGGGATGGAGCGGCTGCTTTGTAAGATCGACCAGAGTGGCGCATTGCGTATTGCCAAGCCGTTCACCGCGGCGGAGCATTTTTTTTGCTTGCTCAAGGGGACGGCGAATTTTTGTTTGTTGTATGGGTGCGGGGGGCAGTTGAGCGCTGAGGCGGCCGAGGAGCATGTGCAGGAGGTTGTGGGGCTGTTTATGCGGGCTTATCGGGCTTTTTGAACTGAGTACATATCCGTTTTTTGGGTCAGGGCCGCTTATGGTTCCGCTCTT
>NZ_JACAPX010000019.1:28150-28411 GCF_013385435.1 Pseudomonas sp. F9001 | reverse complement strand
CTACCGGCCGGCTTGAGTGTTACAAGCAAAAGCAAATACCAGAGCGAAAACAGCTCTGCTTTTCTGTGGGAGCGGGCTTGCTCGCGAAAAACCAGAGGACGCCGCGTTGAATCAGGATACCCACGTCATCGTTAACGACCTTCGCGAGCAAGCCCGCTCCCACATTTGGACCGTGCCCGCTTTAGCTTTTGATTTTGCTTTTAACACTCAAGCCGGCCGGGAGGCCGCTGTGCTCTTGCTTTTGATCTGCGGGCCCCGTCA
>NZ_JACAPX010000019.1:604-28081 GCF_013385435.1 Pseudomonas sp. F9001 | reverse complement strand
GTCGCGGCGGCCCGCGGAACCGTGCCGGAGTGCGGGCATGCCGAGCCTAAGCGAGGCACCGAGTGGTGGGGCAAAGACCTTTTGGTTACTTTTGGGGCGTTTGCCAAAAGTGACCCGCTGTAAGAGCGGAACCCTAAGTGGCCGTTACCTAAATAACGGATATGTACTCAACCCTCAGGATTTCAGCGCCTTCTTAGGATAAATGTCATACCGACTGGACTTCCCATCCAACGCATGACTCGGCTTCACCCCCTCAATGCAAGGCGCCTTACGCGGCCGCTTGACCACCACCCGATGACTGGCCAAAGCCAATGCCGCCGCCAACAACGCCGGCGCATCCGGATCATCCCCCACCAGCGGCCGAAACAACCTCATCTCCTTCTTCACCAACGCCGTCTTCTCCCGATGCGGAAACATCGGATCCAGATAAATCACCTGAGGCGGCTCCCCCTCCCAATCGCGCATCACCTCAATGGAGTTGCCCTTGAGCAACCTCATCCGCGCCACAATCGGCGCCACCTCAAAATCCTCTGCACCTCGCGCCAAGCCATCTTCCAGCAACGCCCCAATCAACGGCTGGCGTTCAATCAGGCTCATCTCGCAACCCAGGCTGGCCAACACAAATGCATCCTTTCCCAACCCCGCGGTAGCATCCAGCACCCTGGGCCGCACGCCCTGCGCCACACCCACCGCCTTGGCAATCATTTGCCCGCTGCCGCCGCCATACAGACGCCGGTGCGCCGCCCCACCCTCCACAAAATCCACCCGCACCGGCCCCGGCGCCTCAGGCCCCAGCTGTTGCAACTGCAGCCCCTGCTCCCCCACCTGCAAGGCAAAGTCCGCCTCATCCAGTTGCAAAGGCAACCCCAGCTGCTCGGCCCAGTGCTGCGCACGTGCCTGAAAACCTTCGGCCAAGGCCTCGACCCGAATGCGGCTGGCCGCTGGTTGTTCGCTCATCGGTGACTACGCTCAAAAATATTAAGGATCGGCAAAAAGCGGCCGATAAAAAAAAGGATCCGGCATTTTGCCAGAGCTGAGCGACGATCGAGAGAAATGTCAGACATTCCTTCGCTATTCACCGGTGTACTGCCGACCCACAACCACTTCGGCCTGCGCAATACCCAAGCGCTGGCCGGCGTCAGTCATGTGTGGCAGGACTTCTTCGCCCAGGCGTTGGCCGAACAACTCGTCGACACGCCGGGCGCGCTCGCCAAGTCGGTGGCGAAACCTGTGGACCCGGCGGTAGAACCCAGCGAAGGCAGTGACCTGCTGTCGCAGATCGTCACCCAGCGCGCCTGTGATGTAACAGACACCGAGATCGCCCCGCCCGAGCCGCTGTTCCTGCCTATCGCCGAATTCGAACTGGAACTGCTGCCACCGGCCCCGCCACCGTACCCGGCGGAAGAAGTGGTCGCCCAGCAAAAGCAGCAAAACTTCGAAAGCGCCTGGGTGCGCCCGATCGTCCTGACCGCCGGCCAACCGCTGCCCGAACCGGGTCCGGCGCCGCAACCACGCCCGCTGCATTTGCCGATCGCCGAATTCGAACTGGACCTGCTGCCACCACCACCGCCACCGTTCCCGGCAGAAGAGCTGGTTGAGCAACAGAAAGCCCTGGATTTCGACAGCCGCTGGGCGCGTCCGCTGATCCTGCACAACCTGCGCCTGGCCGCCTGACCCTCAGCGACACACCCACCACCGCCCCATGTCCAGATGAAAGTGATTACGGTGGGCGGCGTTGTAATCCGGGCTCAACACCACATTGAAATC
Source organism: Pseudomonas sp. F9001 (assembly GCF_013385435.1). NCBI lineage: Bacteria > Pseudomonadati > Pseudomonadota > Gammaproteobacteria > Pseudomonadales > Pseudomonadaceae > Pseudomonas > Pseudomonas sp. F9001. Next base: position 26,314 of record NZ_JACAPX010000019.1, on the reverse strand, counting down.
CTTGCAGGCGCCGTCGCGCACTTGCCGCAGGAAGCGCGCACGCTCGCCGTCACCCGGCCAATCCTTGAGCACACTGATGGTGCGCCCGTCCGCCAGGCGAAACCCGGCGATATCCACAGCATTGGCCGACGCATGCTGGCTGAGTCGCCCGTTGGCGCGGTTGTAGATATTGCGACAGGCAAAGCTGCCCAGGTGATCGACCCGCGTCACTGCCTGGCCAAACACCGCCTGGGCCGCTGGTTGCAGGCTATGGCGCTCGAACAGGGCGAACGCCACGGCCAGCGGGCAACTGGCGAGAAAGCTGCTGCTCAAGCCGACATCAGCGCCTTGGACCCGCAATGTATTGCGCAGCGGGCAAGCCGCGTCGGCAGGGCTGTCCGCCTGATGGGCGACCCGCAGCCCGGAGGTCTTCAGCACTTGGTCACACAGGGCGGGATCATCCTGCAAACGTCCAAGCTTGAATCGGGTCAGCAGGTTCGGGCTTGCCCGCACGTCCAGCGGCGCCCAAGGGTTCCACTCATCGGGCAGCGGCACCCAGCCCCGCCACACGCCAACCAACACACCACCTGCCAACACCAGCAGCACGCCCAGCACCTTGAAGAAACGCACGCCTCAGCCCTTGAACAGTTGATTGGCCTGGTTGAACGGCATCGAGCGCTCAGTGAAGGTAAACGTGCCCAACTCATGAACCTCCTGGGCCGCCCTGAAGAACTCGCCATAAGCCGCCAGGGCCATGGCCGAGCCGACGCTGATGCGCTTGACGCCCATCTCGCTCAACTGCGCCACGCTGAGTTTCAGGGCGCCTGACATCAAGATATTCACGGGCTTGGGTGCAACCGCCTTCACCACCGCCAATACTTCCTCGGCACTGCGCAGGGCCGGTGCATAGAGCACGTCGGCGCCAGCTTCGGCGTAGGCCTGCAGGCGGCGAATGGTGTCGGGCAAATCCAGCCGGCCATGCAGGAGGTTTTCCGCGCGGGCGGTCAGCGTGAAGGGGAATGGCAAACTGCGGGCAGCGGCGACTGCGGCTTCGACGCGCTCCACGGAAAGGTCAAAGGGATAGATCGGGTCGACGGCAATTCCGGTGGCGTCTTCGATGGAGCCACCGACAATCCCAGTCGCTGCCGCCCGCAGGATAGTCTCGGCGCAGCCTTCAGGGGTGTCACTGAAGCAGTTTTCCAGGTCGGCGGCGACGGGCAGCGAGGTCGCCTGGACGATCGCCCCGGCATTGCCCAAGGTGTCTTCCAGGGACAACGCACCTTCGGCATCCGGGCGGCCGAGGCTGAAGGCAAAGCCGGCGCTGGTGGTGGCCAGGGCTTCAAACCCCAGGATGGCGAGCATTTTTGCAGAGCCCGCATCCCATGGATTGGGCATCACGAACGCGCGGTCACGCTCATGCAGGGCCTTGAAGGTTTCGGCGCGAAGGGTTTGGGCATCCATGACTGACTCCTGTCGGGAAAAGGAGCCTTAGAGTAACCCCAGTTGCTCCGCTGCGGGTTCTCGATGCAGGGTGGGCAATGCCGGCAAGCCGGGCAAGCGCAGCATCAATTTCTCATGAAAGCGCAAGGCCAGTTGGGCGGCCAGGCGGTTGTCGGAAGTGTGAAGAAACACGTAGGGCGTACGCCCCTCTTCGATCCAGCCGGCAACCTTTTCAATCCAGGGCACCAGGAACGGGTCATTGGCTTCCAACTCCGGATGGCCAATAAAGCGCACTTGCGGAAACTGCGTCAGCGCCGCCGGGCGAGGCGGCACCTTGGGCTTTTTCGATTGGGCGTGCAGCACGGCTGCCGAGGTGGAGGTGCAACTGAACAACGCACGCGGGTCCAGGCAGATGCGCTCGACACCGCGGTCGCGCAGCAAGCGGTTGAGACTGCGCTCGGCGTCGCCCTTGGCGAAAAATTCCGAGTGACGCACCTCCACCGCCAACGGTCGCTCCAGCCCGTCGATAAACCCGGCCAACTCACCCAGGCGCTGCGGGGTAAAACTGGCCGGCAGCTGCAGCCACAACGGCGAAATACGCTCGCCCAACGGGCTCATCAACCCCAGGAAACTTTCCGCCGCCGGCAACTGCTCGATCAGGTTGCCGCTGTGGCTGATATCCCCCGGAAACTTGGCCGTGAAGCGAAAATGCCCGGGCATGATTTCAGCCCAGCGCTGCACGGTAGCGACGGAAGGACGGGCGTAGAAGGTGGTGTTGCCCTCGACGGCGTTGAAGACCTGGGAATACAGGGCAAGGTAATCGCTGGAGCGGGCGTCGGCGGGATACAGGTATTCGCGCCAGGCGTTTTCACTCCAGGACGGACAACCGAGGTAGTAAGGCAACAGCATCAGATATGGATATCGAGGCCCAGCACTTCCATATCCCATTCGACAAAGCCGGCAGTGGTCAGGTAGCTGGCCAGGGCATTGGCGACGTTTTTGCTCATGGAGCGCGGGAAGATCATGTCTTGCTGGCGGGCAGGAACGCCGCTGGTGCGTGCACCGCCGGAACCCTGGGAACGGGTTGAAACAGCAGTGTTGTCGGACTGGATTTCAACAAAATCGGGCGAGTCTTCGACGGAGTCGTCTACCGTCACGTTCGCCTTGCGAGGCTTGCGCTTGAGGGGGTAGGACTGTGATGAAAAGCCGTCTATGCGCATACATGCGAACTCGGTATCGGTGATGGCATTTTAGTGGCGCTTTCCATGGCGCGCAAATGCTCTGGTGATAACTAGAACACATAATTGGTAAAAGGTTTAAAAGCGCGGGCAAATTCTGACGATTGGCTATTTTTGTCTGAAATTGCCCGCACTTTTGACGTCAAATAATCCCGCGTTCAGCCTTGGTCTGCGCCACTTTATCCCGCAGGTACACGGGCGCCGCCTGGTCCGCCGGAATCGCCTCGCCCCGCTCCCAGGCAAAGCGTGCCAGGGCCAGCAGGTCTTCGGCGTGGGGCAGCATCCCCGCATCCTGGCCGGCAAGCGTCACGCCAATGCGCTCGCCGTAGCCCCAGCCGGTGCCGGCACCGAACCAGTCGCCGCTGGCATCAGCCGGCAAGGCCGCCGTTTCAGGCGACAGCACAGCTTCAGCCCCCACCAGGCGCATCTCGCCAGCGGTTTCGCGGTAGCAGCCCCAATACACTTCATCCATGCGCGCATCGATGGCCGCCGCGACCTGGTTGGCGCCGTGTTCGCGAAATGCCCGCTGCGCCAGCACCGCCAGGTTGGACACCGGCAACACCGGACGCTCCAGCGCAAACGCCAGGCCCTGGACCACACCGATAGCGATGCGCACGCCGGTGAACGCGCCCGGGCCGCGCCCGAATGCGATGGCGTCCACTGCCGACAAGGTGGTGCCCGCGTCCAGCAGCAATTGCTTGATCATCGGCAACAGCTTCTGCGCGTGCAGGCGCGGGATCACCTCGTAGTGGCTCGTAACCTTGCCATCGTGCAGCAGGGCAACGGAGCAAGCTTCAGTCGCGGTGTCCAGGGCCAGCAAGGTGCTCATCGGTGTATGCATCCACGTTGAAAAAAAGTGCGTCAGTATAAACAACAACGGCCCGCAAGCGGGCCGTTGTCAATCAAGCGGATGAACGATCAGATCAGCGCTTCCAGTACTTTGCCAGTGATGGCTTCAACCGAACCCACACCTTCGATGTGGCTGTACTTCGGCTTGCCCTGGGCGGCCGAGAGTTTCTGGTAGAAGTCCACCAGCGGCTTGGTCTGGGAATGGTAGACCGACAGGCGATGACGCACGGTCTCTTCGGTGTCGTCCTTACGCTGCACCAGATCTTCGCCGGTGACATCGTCCTTGCCCGCGACTTTCGGCGGGTTGTAGACGATGTGGTAGACGCGGCCCGAGGCCTCGTGAACACGACGACCGGCAATACGCTGCACGATCTCTTCGTCTTCAACGGCGATTTCCACCACGTTGTCCAGCTCGACGCCGGCCTTCACCAGGGCTTCAGCCTGGGGAATGGTGCGCGGGAAGCCATCGAACAGGAAACCGTTCTTGCAGTCGTCCTGGCTGATGCGTTCCTTGACCAGGTTGATGATCAGGTCATCGGAGACCAGGCCTCCGCTGTCCATCACGCTCTTGGCGATCAGGCCCAGCTCGGTGCCGGCCTTGACGGCTGCGCGCAGCATGTCGCCGGTGGAGATTTGTGGAATGCCGAATTTTTCAGTGATGAACTTTGCCTGAGTACCTTTACCGGCCCCGGGAGCTCCCAGCAGAATGACGCGCATCGATGTGCTCCTCAATTTTTTATAGAGATGACGCTCGGATTCGCCGCGTGGGGCCAATCTCGGAAATTTTGGGTCCAGGCCGCACAAACGGCCAAAGGCTGATCAAGATACACAGCAGGCCCAAACCACACAAGCCGCCGAAAGTAGGAGAAACCCGCGCCGCGCTGGCTTTATAGGCAGGTACAACCCTGACAGCAAAACGCCGGTCGCCAATTTTACGGCGACCGGCGCGGGGTATCTGCAAGCTATTGAGAACACGCCATAAATGTCAGCCGGTGTTGCGCAAACCAGCGGCAATACCGGCCACAGACACCAGCAGCGCCTGTTCCAGAGGGCTGTCTTGTGCCGCTTCCTGTTGCCGCGATCGGGCCAGCAATTCGGCCTGCAGCAGGTGCAACGGGTCCAGGTAGGTGTTGCGCAGGCGGATGAACTCCAGCGTATCGGGGCTGTGGGCCAGCAGCTGAGACTGGCCAGTCAGGCCAAGCACCACACTGCACGCCTGCGACAATAGGTCGCGTAAGTGCGCACCCAATGGCAGCAGATCGGGCTGCACCAATCGCTCGTCATACAGCCGGGCGATATCGGCGTCGGCCTTGGCCAGCACCATTTCCAGCATATCGATGCGGGTACGAAAGAACGGCCACTGCTCGCGCATCTGCCCCAGCAACTCGCCTTCGCCACGCTCCAGGGCATTGTTCAACGCCGCTTCCCAGCCGAGCCAGGCGGGCAGCATCAGGCGGGTCTGGGTCCAGCCGAAGATCCACGGGATCGCCCGCAGGCTTTCAATGCCACCAGCCCGGCGCTTGGCCGGACGACTGCCCAGGGGCAAGCGACCCAGTTCCTGCTCCGGGGTCGACTGGCGGAAATACTCGACGAACTGCGGATTTTCCCGCACCACGGCGCGGTAAGCGCTGACACCGTCGGCGGCCAATTCGTCCATCAAGTGGCGCCAGGCCGGTTCCGGTGGTGGCGGTGGCAGCAAGGTTGCCTCCAGCACCGCCGCCAGGTACAGGTTGAGGTTTTGCTCGGCGATGTCCGGCAGGCCGAACTTGAAGCGGATCATCTCGCCCTGCTCAGTGGTACGGAAACGCCCCGCCACCGACCCAGGAGGCTGCGACAGAATCGCCGCGTGAGCCGGGCCGCCGCCGCGGCCTACGGTGCCGCCACGACCGTGGAACAGCAGCAGTTCGACTTGTTGTTCGCGGCAGATTTCCACCAGCCGTTCCTGGGCCCGGTATTGCGCCCAGGCGGCGGCGGTAGTGCCCGCGTCCTTGGCAGAATCCGAGTAGCCGATCATGACTTCCTGCGGGCCTTGCAGACGGGCGCGATAACCCGGCAACAGCAGCAGTTTTTCGATCACCGGGCCTGCGTTGTCCAGGTCAGCCAGGGTCTCGAACAACGGCACTACCCGCATCGGCCGTTGTACGCCGGACTCCTTGAGCAGCAGTTGCACGGCCAATACATCCGACGCGGCGCCGGCCATGGAGATGACGTAGGAACCCAGGGATGCAGCAGGTGCGGCGGCGATTTCCTTGCAGGTGTTCAGCACTTCGGCGGTGTCTGCCGAGGGTTTGAAGTAACCCGGCAACAAGGGGCGACGGTTGGCCAGTTCCTTCATCAGGAAGCTGATGCGCGCCTCTTCGTCCCAATCCTCGTAACGGCCAAGGCCCAGGTAGTCGGTGATTTCGGTCATGGCCGCGCAGTGGCGGGTGGAGTCCTGGCGTACGTCGAGGCGCACCAGGAACAGCCCGAACGTGACCGCCCGACGCAGGCAATCCAGCAGCGGGCCGTCGGCAATCACGCCCATGCCGCAGCTATGCAGCGACTCGTAGCACAGTTGCAAAGGCTCGAGCAGGTCGCGGTTGTTTTGCAGCACATCGGCGGGCGCCGGCGTGGTGGTCGTCAACGAGGTGTGGGCCCATTGGCGTGTGGCGCGCAGCCGCTCACGCAATTGCTTGAGCAACGCCCGGTAAGGTTCGACGCTGTCACCCACCTTGGCCTGCAATGCCGGGCTGGCCTGTTGCATCGACAGTTCGGAGGCGAGGTGGTCGATGTCGCGCAAGTACAGGTCAGCCGCCATCCAGCGCGCCAGCAACAGCACTTCGCGGGTGACCGGGGCGGTGACGTTGGGGTTGCCGTCGCGGTCGCCGCCCATCCAGGAAGCGAAGCGAATCGGCGCGGCCTCCAGAGGCAGGCGCAGGCCGGTAGCCGCGTGCAAGGCGTGATCGGCCTTGCGCAAATAATTCGGGATGGCGTGCCACAACGAATGCTCGATCACCGCAAAGCCCCACTTGGCTTCGTCTACCGGCGTGGGCCGGGTGCGGCGGATTTCTTCGGTGTGCCAGGCTTCGGCGATCAGGCGTTGCAGGCGATTGCGGATCTGCTCGCGCTCGGCGGTGGTGAGGTCGCGGTGATCCTGCAGGGCCAGTTGTGCGGCGATGGCGTCGTATTTCTGGATCAGGGTGCGGCGGGCGACTTCGGTGGGGTGGGCGGTGAGCACCAGTTCGATTTCCAACCGACCCAACTGGCGCGCCAGGGATTCGCTGCTGTGGCCTTCACTCTGCAGGCGCGCCAGCAGTTCCGGCAGCACCCGCGACTCGAACGGCGCCGGGGTTGATTCATCACGGCGGTGGATCAACTGATACTGTTCGGCGATATTGGCCAGGTTGAGAAACTGGTTGAAGGCCCGCGCCACCGGCAGCAGTTCGTCTTCCTTGAGTTGATTGAGGCTGGCACTCAGCTCTTCGCCGGCCACCTGCTCCGAGGCTGCGCCACGGCGGTCGGCCTTGGCGCCTTTACGGATCTGCTCGATCTTGTCGAGGAATTCATCGCCGTACTGTTCTCGAATCGTGTTGCCCAACAGTTCACCCAGCAGGTGAACATCCTCACGCAAACGTGCATCGATATCGCTCATCAGCCAATCTCCAGCAGAAAATCCGGGACGCTTTGATCTTCAAGAGTGCCGCCCACGGCGACGTCTTACAAGGAACTTTAAACCTTGTGAGTTGCAGCTAGTCTCAACAGTAAGCCGCAGCGTTATCCGCGCTGGCCGGCTGGTCACTCATCATCGCCCGCGTACCGTGGGCTCCATTGAGGTTGCCATGAAAATCCGAGAACTGGCCCAGCATTGGGAAGAAAACGCCAAGGGTCGCCTGACCAAAACCGAATACGCCATCCATCTGGACGTGGAAGCCGCCGCCAGGCTGGCGGCGATCTCCGAGATGTACCCCAAACGCCATACCGAAGAACTGCTCGGCGAGTTGATTGGCGCAGCCCTCGAAGAGCTGGAAGCGAGCTTTCCCTACATCAAGGGCAAGCAGGTGATTGCCACCGATGAGGAAGGCGATCCGCTGTATGAGGATGTCGGCCCAACCCCACGGTTTCTCAGCCTGTCACGGCGTTACCTGCACGATTTGTCAGCTCAGTCCGACAAGCAGAAACACTAGTAAACCTGCGCCTCAAAACCCTTGACCTCCCGTATCCAGGGCCTCCCACAGGCCCTGGATACCGCTGCGCCATGCAAAAGTTCCAACTTTTAAACGCTGACCGTTCAGTCAAATATTTTTTTAGGCAAATCGCCATCTTCGCTGAACTATTCAAAAAAGCCTCCGGTCACAGCCAGTAAGCCATCACTTGGAACAGCCGTTTGAATAGGCGTCCTGAGCTAACCGCCGGGCCCCGCAGACACTGCAAGCCGGAGATGGATTTGATGTTTTTCAGGAGTTACCTAATGGAGTTGAAGACGATGAAGACCAGCACTGCCAAAACCTCGTTTAACCACCTGCGCGGGCTTAAATTGGCCGCGCTGGCAATCGGCACCAGCTTCGTACTGGCTGGCTGCGCCGGCAACCCGCCGACCGAGCAATACGCTGTGACCCAATCTGCGGTGAACAGCGCTGTCAGCGCCGGCGGTACCGAGTTCGCAGCCGTGGAGATGAAGTCTGCCCAGGACAAACTGAAGCAAGCTGAAATCGCCATGCACGACAAGAACTACGACGAAGCCCGTCGCCTGGCCGAACAGTCCGAGTGGGACGCTCGCGTAGCAGAGCGTAAAGCCCAGGCTGCCAAGGCCGAACAGGCTGTGAAGGATTCCCAGAAAGCTGTTCAGGAGCTGCGTCAGGAAGGCATGCGCCCGGCTGTGATCCAGCCGCAACAATAAGCCGCCGCCCCTGATTGCATTGCACCCGAAACCGAATTGAAAGGACGACACGACTATGCGTAAACAATTGATGATCCCTGCCCTGCTGGCGATGAGCGTTGCTCTGGCGGCTTGCTCCACCCCGCCGAACCAGAACCTGGAAAATGCTCGGACCAACTTCTCGGCCCTGCAAGCCAACCCGCAAGCCACCAAGGTAGCGGCGCTGGAAACCAAAGACGCCAGCGACTGGCTGGACAAGGCTGACAAGGCCTACCGCGACAAGGAAGACCAGAAGAAGGTCGACCAACTGGCCTACCTGACCAACCAGCGCGTTGAAGTGGCCAAGGACACCATCGTCCTGCGTGAGTCCGAAGCCAAGCTGAAAAACGCCGGTGACGAACGTGCCCGCGCCCTGCTGCAGGCCCGTGACGCGCAGATCAAGCAACTGCAAGACAGCTTGAACGCCAAGCAGACTGATCGCGGCACACTGGTGACCTTTGGTGACGTGCTGTTCGCCACCAACAAGTCAGACCTCAAGTCCAGCGGCCTGGTGAATATCACCAAGCTGGCGCAGTTCCTGCGCGATAACCCGGACCGTAAAGTGATTGTCGAAGGCTACACCGACAGCACCGGTTCCGACTCGTACAACCAGAGCCTGTCCGAGCGCCGCGCCGCTTCCGTACAGCGCGCACTGGCCAACCAGGGTGTGGATATCTCGCGCATCGTGACCCAGGGCTATGGCAAGGAATACCCGGTTGCCGATAACGGCAGCGTTTCGGGCCGCGCCATGAACCGCCGCGTTGAAGTGACCATCTCCAACGACAACCAGCCGGTCAAGCCACGTTCTTCGATGGCCAACTGATCGATTGATGCTGGAAAAAAAACCCACGTTACTGTGGGTTTTTTTTCGGGTCGTCGAACCGGACAGGTCGGTTGGGATCCTCGGCTGGTAGCTCTATCTTCCCGCCGTAGCCATGTTCCGACAGCTTGTCGAGCAAGTGCTTGAGCTTATGATCCTCGGCGTCGAGCATTTCCAGCTTCTCGTGCCCCCTGAGCATGTTCACCATGTTGCTTATTGCAGCAATATCTATCGCCACCTTCTCGCCCCGACTCGTGTAAATCACATCGCTTCTGTGGTGCGTTACGCAATACGGTTCCAGATATTTCCATCATCAACTACGACTGCACCGGAGGGCCCAGCCCGCACACCACGCCGCCCGCTCCGTCGCTGCATGATCGTTTGAGGCCGCATGAAAAATCCCGCCAAATGGCGGGATTCTTTTATTTGCAGGCCAGGAATCAAGAGGTCCCAGTGCGCTTCAAGAGCATCGGGTCAGTAGCTTACTGGCGCCGAGTTATCCTGCTCCGGAGCCGCCTGCCCTTTGAGTTGGGCCAGCTCCGCCTCGAGCCTCTTGAGCCTTTCCTCAAGGCTTTCTTCGCCCTGCGCGCCCTGTGCACCACCGCCTCCTTGGGCGATCTGGTTCTTCAACTTCTGAATCTCTTGTTCCAATTGCTGAAGTCGCGAATCACCTCCCCCCGCACCGGCAGTGAATGGGGAAGACGAGTTGTTTACGCGAGGAATGTCCATTCAAGTGACTCCAAATTAAGTATCCGAGATAACCGAGCCAGCGCTGCTGGCCAGTACGGAATCTGTGGTAATCCACTTAAAATGGTTCCAGACCTTTCCCACTTGGCTCGCGCTACTGCTCCAATTGCGGCGTTTCCTGCCCCATGCAACGCACTGCCTGCTTCTTGCTGTTGACCAGTACGCCGGTCAGCCCTTTCTGTTCGGTATCAAACAGCACCAGCACGCCATCAACGCATTGCGCCACCTGGGCGGCCGGGGTCAGGGAGATTTTGTAGTCCTCGCCCGGCACGGTCTTGAGCATGGTGAAGTCGCTGAGCAGCAACGCATCCTCGGGCTTGGCGAAGTGCAAATAGCCGTAGTACCACAGGCAGCCAACGGTACCGATGATGGTGCCGATGCCGGTGAGGATCAGGGGGATCATGTTGCGTTCTTCGCTCATTGCGGGTTCTCTGCGTTGGAGTTCGGGGCCGCCGGGTAATTGGGGATTTCCCCCAGGCGGCGCAGCCCGTTGAAATGCTGGGGGTCGTCCAGGTAGCGCAGCATCACGGTTTGCCAGGTCTTGTCGGCAAAGGTTTGCACGTGGCCACCCCGGGTCAGTTGCAGCACCCGCGGTGGCGGCGCAGCCTGATACAGGCGAATGCCGTTGGAGAGCGGCACGATCGGGTCATCCAGGCTATGGAACAACAATTTCGGCACGCCGGTCAGCCGGGGCATGGCGTTGATCGCACTGTCGCCGTCCGGCACCAGCCACGACAACGGCACCTGGAACGGCCATGTTAGCCAGGAGGTGCTGAGGGCGAATTGTCCTACGTCACGATAACTGGCCGGCACACCGTCCAGTACCAGCGCCTTGAGCTGCGGCTGACGTTCGGGATGTTCCGCCAGGTAGTGCACCACTAGCGCGCCGCCCAGGCTTTGGCCCAGCACGATCAGTGGCTGGCCCTGGGTTTCGGGGGCGTTGTCGATCCACTTGAAGGCAGCGTCGATGTCCTGGTAGACCGCCGGCAGCGAAGGTTCGCCTTCGGACAGCCCGTAGCCGCGATAGTCCACCAACAGCACTTGATAGCCCTGCTCCGGCAGCCACCAGCTGCCGCCGAGGTGCCAGGCGAGATTGCCGCCATTGCCGTGCAGGTGCAGCACCGTGCCCTTGAGCGGCACGCCGGCCTTGGCCGGCAGCCACCAGGCGTGGAGCTTCAGGCCATCGGCGGTGGTCAATGTGACGTCACGGTATTGCAGGCGAGCCTTTTCCGGGGTGAACGGCATGCCGCGCTCCGGATAGAACAATAAGGAGCTGCAGCCGTTAAGGGTCAGTAGCAGGCAAAGAATGCCGAGGATTCTCATCCGTTGAAGCCTCGTGAATGGGTTGGGAACGATCCTGAAGACCTATGGAGATCAAAGGTGGAGCGGGCTTGCTCGCGAATGCGGTGATTCAGTAACCACATCTGTTGCTGATACACCGCATTCGCGAGCAAGCCCGCTCCCACATTTTGACTGAGTTCCTTCAGAGATATCGTTAAAGGATATTGGAGTAATCCGCCTCGATCCGGTCCAGGCTCAAATGGTTGAGGAAGTTGGAGAAACACATCCACGCCGCCAACGCATTCATGTCGCGGAACTGATCCGGCAGGTATTTGGGTGGCACCACCAGGCCTTCGTCCACCAGTTGGCGCAGGGTACGCATGTCTTCCAGGGTGGTCTTGCCGCAGAACAACAACGGCACTTGCTCCAGCTTGCCTTTGCGCACGGCCAACTGAATGTAGTTGTAAACCATGATAAAGCCCTTGAGGTAGGACAAATCCTTGGTAAACGGCAGACCCGTAGGCGTCGACCCACGGAAAACCCGGCTCGCGTTGCCGTAGCTTTCCGCCATCTCAAAGCCCTGCTCACGGAAGAACTCGAACACCTGCAGGAAGTCGGCTCCCTGCTCCACCATATGAATGGCGCGAGTGCGGTTGGTCAGCTTGCGCAGGCGGCTGGGGTAGGAGGCGAAGGTGATGATTTCCATCAGGATCGCCAGGCCTTCCTGGGTCACGGTCGACGAGGGCGGGCCCTTGGACAGGAAGGTGCAGATCGGCTGGTTTTGCCCATTGAGGGTGGTGCCCACGTGCACCAGGCCTTCATGGACCTCCAGGGCGCGCACGTCGCGGTCGTTGAACATCGCGTCGGCGCGGATCTTGATGTAGTCGGCACCTGCCGCCGCATCCGCCACGATACCGTCGGACTCGAACACCCGGATGGTTTCCTCGGCCTCGCCGAATACCTTGTTCAGGCGGCTCTGCAGCAGGTTGACGGCATCCTTGGCGGTCAGGGTCTTGGCTTCGTCCTTGAGGTCGCCACGGCCATCGATATTGTTCAGGTAGTCCGACATCATCAGGCCGAGGTCGGCCAGGGTCGGGTCACCGGCATGGAACGCATCGGAAGCGGCGCCATACAGCTCCTGGGAGATCAGGCCGAAATCCTCGGTGCCCCGCGCTTCGAGCATGCGCACCACCATGCGGTACTCCTTGCACATGCGCCGCATGATCTGCCCGACCGGGTTGAACTGGCCAAGCTGGCGGGTGATGTCACGCTCGATGTTCTGGAACTCCAGCTTCACCGCGCTGGAATCGAACGACAGCGGCCGGGTCAGGTAGTAGTCGCGGTCCACCGCCGGCATTTCCTTGCCCTTGGCCTTGAGGAATCCCTGGCGAATATTCTCGTCCCACTTCACGGCGTCGAGGACGCGAATCGGTGTTTGCGCCAGCACAATGCGATCGGACAAGGCGCGTATCGTCTGCTGGTAATCGTCCACCCGGTACTTCCTCTTTAAACGTTATTTGCCTGCACGCTGGTAGCGCACGGCTTCGACGAACACATCGGCATTGGCCGGATCATCCAGGTACGCAAATACCCGGGCCATGGAACTGTCGATCAACACACCGGCACCCTCGACGGTTTCGACGGTGCTGCCACTCAGGACCTTCTGGCCGACCGCCTGGTGGACCTGATCCAGGTCGAGGTTGTAGACCACCAGCTCGTGCTCATCATTCAATTCGAACCCGGCGAGGATGTAATGCCCGCCGAACCTGGTCGGCAATGGCGCCGACAGATACCAGCGGCTGCCATGCCGGGAAACCGTGAACAGGTATTCATCCCGCTGGCCCGGCTTGGCCTTAGGGTAGCTCACGGCTTTGTAGCGGTGCTCACCGACGCGGCTGATTTGCAGGTTGAGCGGCTCACCCCAGGCGTTTTTGCTGGCCCATTTGCCAAGCAGACCATCAGGCGCCGCCTCGCTGGCGGGCAACGGGTCCTTGAAGGTCACCAGGCAACCGTTGAGCAACAGGAACGACAAGGCGATCACGACGACGCGCCAGGCTTTCATTGGACAATCCCCTGTGTCAGACCGAAGCCAACACCAAATGCATGTAACGCTTGAGGATCTCAAGCATTTCTTCGCTGGTCAGAGGCTCTGCGCCGCCCAGCAGGCCCTGATATTCCATCCGACCGATAATCGCCGTCAACACTTTGGCATCCTGTTGCGGCTCGCGGGAACCCAATACCTGGAAAAACTGGCAAGTGCCCTGCAGCAGGATTTGCTGGTGGGAGCGCACCAGCTCGGCCAGGCGCGGGTTCAGCAGCGCTTCCTGGCGAAACGCCTGCTCGGCCATCAGGTGCTCACGGCGGTTGAGCAATTGGCGTTGCACGTAATCGGCGGTCAGGCGCGCGATGTCATCGGCCAGTTGCGAGCGCGACTGCGGGCTGCCGTCGCCATAAGCCACCATCTCGCGCAGCAGGCCTTCGTTACGCACCCACAACTTGCCCATGAACGCGGCGCTGCGCTCCACATATTGGGCGAAGGTGTCGGTGAGCAGGTCGTCGATGTCCTTGAAGTAATAGGTGGTGGCCGACAACGGCACACCGGCTTCCGCCGCCACCGCACGGTGACGCACGGCACGCACGCCTTCGCGTACCACGATGCGCATCGCTGCATCGAGAATGTCCTGCCTGCGCTGCTCACTGCCCCGGCGACTGGCCTTGCGGCCCTGGTACTGAACACTTTCAGCCACGGCAGCGGCAATGCCGGCGGCACCCTTTTGAGCCATTACGCGGTTCACGACGGATCTTCCTCCACAGTGTGACGCGGAGCGTCACGGGCTGCGTTCCCACGCGGAGCGTGGGAACGATCACCTGGCGCTGTTTACTTGACGCTTATAAACGCCACATAAAAAAGCCGCCTTATAAAAGGCGGCTTCGGATTTCGCTACGGTTACGCTTGTGGCCGCATGTGCGGGAACAAGATCACGTCACGGATCGACGGCGAGTTGGTCAACAACATCACCAACCGGTCGATGCCGATACCTTCACCGGCGGTAGGCGGCATGCCGTATTCCAGGGCGCGTACGAAGTCGGCGTCGTAGTGCATCGCCTCGTCGTCGCCAGCGTCCTTGTCGGCCACCTGGGCCATGAAGCGCTCGGCCTGGTCTTCGGCATCGTTCAGCTCGGAGTAGGCGTTGGCGATTTCACGGCCGCCGATGAACAGCTCGAAACGGTCGGTGACGTTCGGGTTGTCATCGTTGCGACGGGCCAGCGGCGACACTTCGAACGGGTACTGGGTAATGAAGTGCGGCTGCTCCAGCTTGTGCTCCACCAGCTCTTCGAAAATCATCACCTGCAATTTGCCCAGGCCTTCGAAGCCCAGCACCTTGGCGCCGGCTTTCTTGGCGATGGCGCGGGCCTTGTCGATGTCGTTCAGGTCATCGGCGGTCAGCTCAGGGTTGTACTTGAGGATCGAATCGAACACCGACAGGCGCACGAACGGCTCGCCGAAGTGGAACACCTTGTCGCCGTACGGCACGTCGGTGGTGCCCAGGACCAGTTGCGCGAGTTCGCGGAACAGTTCCTCGGTCAGGTCCATGTTGTCTTCGTAGTCGGCGTAGGCCTGGTAGAACTCCAACATGGTGAATTCAGGGTTGTGACGAGTCGAAACGCCTTCGTTACGGAAGTTGCGGTTGATCTCGAACACTTTTTCGAAGCCGCCAACAACAAGCCGCTTGAGGTACAGCTCAGGCGCAATACGCAGGAACATTTCCATGTCCAGCGCGTTGTGGTGGGTTTCGAACGGCTTGGCTGCGGCACCACCCGGGATGGTTTGCAGCATCGGCGTTTCAACTTCGAGGAAGTCACGCTTCATCAGGAAGCTGCGGATGTGCGCAATAACCTGCGAACGCACGCGGAAGGTCTGGCGCACTTCTTCGTTGACGATCAGGTCAACGTAGCGCTGGCGATAGCGCTGCTCGGTGTCGGTCAGGCCGTGGTGCTTGTCCGGCAGCGGGCGCAGGGATTTGGTCAGCAGGCGCACGCTGGTCATTTCAACGTACAGGTCACCCTTGCCGGAACGGGCCAGGGTGCCTTCGGCGGCAATGATGTCGCCCATGTCCCAAGTTTTCACCGAGGCCAGGGTTTCTTCGGACAGGGTTTTACGGTTGACGTAGACCTGGATGCGACCGGTCATGTCCTGGATCACCATGAACGAGCCACGGTTGAGCATGATGCGACCGGCAACCTTGACCGGGATTGCAGCCTCTGCCAGCTCTTCCTTGGTCTTGTCCGCGTACTGTTTCTGCAAGGCATCGCAGTAGTTTTCGCGGCGGAAGTCGTTCGGGAAGGCATTGCCCTTGGCGCGCTCGGCAGCAAGCTTTTCCTTGCGCAGGGCGATCAGGGAGTTTTCTTCCTGTTGCAGGGCTTGCGGGTCGAGTTGTTGGTCGCTCATGTCTTTAAATTTTCCATCAGGTTCGTTGTCCCCGGCCTGCGGCCGGGGATCGCCGGCAAGCCGGCTCCTACAAGGGAGTTACAGGCCAGATTTCAGGCTGGCTTCCAGGTATTCGTCGATATCACCGTCGAGCACCTTGTCGCAGTCGCTGCGTTCGATGTTGGTACGCAGATCCTTGATCCGCGACGCGTCGAGCACATACGAGCGGATCTGGTGACCCCAGCCGATATCCGACTTGGTGTCTTCCAGCGCCTGGGACGCGGCGTTGCGTTTCTGCATTTCCTGCTCGTACAACTTGGCCCGCAGCATTTTCATGGCGGTGTCCTTGTTCGCGTGCTGGGAACGTTCGTTCTGGCAGCTCACCACGGTATTGGTCGGTACGTGGGTAATACGTACGGCCGAGTCGGTGGTGTTTACGTGCTGGCCACCGGCACCGGAGGAACGGTAGGTGTCGATCCGCAGGTCTGCCGGGTTGATCTCGATTTCCACCTTGTCGTCGATCTCTGGCGAGACGAAAACGGCGGAGAACGACGTGTGGCGACGGTTGCCGGAGTCGAACGGGCTCTTGCGCACCAGGCGGTGTACGCCGATCTCGGTCCGCAGC
This sequence comes from Pseudomonas sp. F9001, assembly GCF_013385435.1. Taxonomy (NCBI): domain Bacteria; kingdom Pseudomonadati; phylum Pseudomonadota; class Gammaproteobacteria; order Pseudomonadales; family Pseudomonadaceae; genus Pseudomonas; species Pseudomonas sp. F9001. The sequence goes on along the minus strand of NZ_JACAPX010000019.1, from coordinate 10,012 downwards.
CAGCCAAAGGCGTATTCGCCCTTGATGTGCACGGTCGCGCCCTTGATGCCGGCGACTTCACCGGCCGACAGTTCCATGATGGTCGCGTCGAAACCGCGTTTGTCGGCCCAGCGCAGGTACATGCGCAACAGGATGTTGGCCCAGTCCTGGGCTTCGGTGCCGCCAGAACCGGCCTGGATGTCCAGGTAGGCGTTGTTCGGGTCCATTTCATGGCTGAACATGCGGCGGAATTCGAGTTTGGCGAGGTTTTCCTCGAGACGGGCCAGCTCGGCGACGACATCGCCCACTGCGCCTTCGTCGTTTTCTTCTACGGCCATGTCCAGCAGGTCGCGGCAATCGCCCAGACCGGTGTTCAATTCGTCGAGGGTGTCGACGATCTGCGCCAGCGCAGCGCGCTCGCGGCCCAGTTCCTGGGCGTATTCAGGTTTGTTCCAGACAGCCGGATCTTCAAGCTCGCGATTGACTTCGGTCAGACGCTCATGCTTTTGATCGTAGTCAAAGATACCCCCGAATAGTTTCGGAGCGCTCGGACAGGTCCTTGATGGTGTTAAGGATCGGGTTGATTTCCATGGCGGGCAGCACTCGTTGGCGAACTTTTGAAAGCCGACGAGTATAACGACAAACGGCTGATAACGGCAGTCCGCTTGGCCGAAAAGGCGGGGATATGCACCATCCAGACAGCGATGAAGATCAAATGTGGGAGCGGGCTTGCTCGCGAATGCGGTGGTTCAGTCGCCAGATGCATTGACTGACACACCGCATTCGCGAGCAAGCCCGCTCCCACATTAGGTCTGCGACATCCCGCAGACCGTATTCCTACTCGATCCCCACCTGATTACGCCCATTGTGCTTGGCCAGGTACAAGCCTTTGTCCGCTGCCGAGATCAATTGCCGGCAATCGGTGCCCTGCACCGGGGTCATGGTCGCCAAACCGATACTGATGGTCAGGCTCGCCCCTTCTGCCGGGGCAATGTGCGGAATTTTCAGGCTAGCCACCGCCTGGCGCAGCTTCTCGGCCACCAGCCGTGCCCCACCCGGCGAGGTATTGGGCAGCACCAGGGCAAACTCTTCACCGCCATAACGCGCCGGCAAATCCGAAGGACGGCTGCTGGCATCACGAATGGTCGCCGCCACCTTGCGCAACGCCTCGTCGCCCTCCAGGTGGCCGAAACTGTCGTTGTAGGTCTTGAAGAAGTCCACGTCGATCATCAGCAGCGACAGTTGGGTCTGGTCACGCATGGCGCGGCGCCATTCCAGTTCCAGGTATTCGTCGAAATGCCGGCGATTGGACAGCCCGGTCAGGCCGTCGGAGTTCATCAGCCGTTGCAGCACCAGGTTGGTGTCCAGCAACTGCTGTTGGCTGACCCGCAGCGCCCGGTAGGCCGCGTCCCGTTGCAACAGGGTCATGTAGGAGCGCGAGTGATAGCGGATGCGCGCCACCAGTTCGATGTTATCCGGCAGCTTGACCAGGTAGTCGTTGGCCCCGGCAGCAAACGCCGCGCTCTTGATCAGCGGGTCTTCCTTGGTGGAAAGCACGATGATCGGGATGTTCTGCGTCGCCGGGTGATTGCGGTATTCGCGCACCAGGGTCAGGCCATCGAGACCCGGCATCACCAGGTCCTGCAGGATCACCGTCGGCTTGATACGGATCGCCTGGGCAATGGCCTGGTGCGGATCGGCGCAAAAGTGGAAGTCGATATTGTCTTCATGGGCCAGGCCCCGGCGTACGGCCTCGCCGATCATCGCCTGGTCGTCGACGAGCAGCACCATGGCGGCGTTTTCGTCGGTCTTGAAGTCGTCGAGCTGCAAATCATTCATTTACGGTCACCTGAATTACTACCTGCAGGCCAGGACAGCGTGTGATATCGGTCATTTTGCGAATACCTCCAGCAATCGTGGCGCAATTCTGTCCAATGGGCGAATTTCAACAGCCGCGTCAATCGCCGCTGCCGCTTTGGGCATGCCGTAAACAGCACAGCTTTGCTGGTCCTGCGCGATGGTCAGGTAGCCTTGCTGACGCATCAACTTAAGTCCCTGGGCGCCATCACGCCCCATCCCCGTCAGCAGCACGCCAACGGCATCGCCATTCCAGTAGCTGGCGACGCTCTCGAAAAACACGTCGATGGACGGCCGGTAAATCTCGTTCACAGGTTCGGCGGTGTAGGCCAGCGTGCCGTTCTTCAGCAGACGAATGTGATGGTTGGTGCCCGCCAGCAACACGACGCCACTTTGGGGCGGCTCGCCTTCCCGGGCCAGGCGCACCGGCAGGCCGGAGGCACTGCTCAGCCATTCGGCCATGCCGGCGGCGAACACCTGGTCCACATGCTGCACCAGCACAATGGCCGGCGAGAAGTCCCGGGGCAAGCCCTTGAGCAGGGATTCCAGGGCAGCCGGGCCGCCTGCGGACGAACCGATGGCCACCAGGCTCTGGCGTTTGCCCGTGGCCCGCTGGGGCGCAGGCTCGGCCCGCACGCGGCTGCCACGCTGGCCAATCAGCCAGCCGATATTGAGGATCTTGCGCAACAGCGGTGCCGCGGCGTCCTTCGGATTGCCCACGCCCAGTGCAGGGGTGTCAACCACGTCCAGGGCGCCATGGCCCATGGCTTCGAATACACGGCTGACGTTGGCCTGGCGGTCGACGGTGACAATCAGGATCGCACAGGGCGTCTCGGCCATGATCTGCCGGGTGGCCTCCACACCGTCCATCACCGGCATGATCAGGTCCATCAGAATCAGGTCGGGCGTGAACTCGGCGCAACGCTGCACTGCTTCCAGGCCGTTGTCTGCAACCCACACCACTTCGTGGGCCGGCTCAAGGCTCAACGCCCGGCGCAAGGCCTCCACGGCCATGGGCATGTCATTGACGATCGCAATCCTCATGCCCGTGCTCCTCCAATCAGCTCCACCACCGCGTCCAACAGCGCGTCGTCATGGAAGCTGGCCTTGGCTAGATAATAGTCGGCGCCGGCGTCCAGTCCACGACGACGGTCTTCTTCCCGATCCTTGTAGGAAACAACCATCACCGGCAGGGATTGCAGGCGAGTATCACGGCGCAAGAGTGTGACCAATTCAATACCGTCCATGCGAGGCATATCAATGTCCGTGATCAGCAGGTCGAAGTCTTCGGAGCGCAGCGCGTTCCAGCCATCCATGCCATCGACTGCCACGGCCACTTCATAACCGCGATTAAGTAACAATTTGCGTTGCAGCTCACGCACGGTCAGCGAGTCATCCACCACCAGAATACGCTTGCGCGGTGCTTCGAGGGTTTGCTGGGTGCGTCGGGCGATGCGCTCCAGACGACCGGTATTCAGCAGTTTGTCCACCGATCGCAGCATGTCTTCGACGTCGACGATCAGCACCACCGAACCGTCATCGAGCAACGCTCCGGCGGAGATGTCCTGGACCTTGCCCAACCGGTCGTCCAGGGGCAATACCACCAGCGTGCGCTCGCCGATAAAACGCTCCACGGCAATCCCGTAGACCGCGTCGCGCTCGCGGATCACCACGACCTTGAGGGTTTCCTGACTGCCCTGCCCCGGCGGGCGCTGCAGCAACTGGCTGGCGGCGACCAGGCCGACATGCCGGCCTTCGTGCCAGAAATGCTGGCGGCCTTCCAGTTGCACGATGTCGTCGGGCGCAAGATCGCACATGCGCTCGATGTGGGCCAGCGGGAAGGCGTAGGCCTCTTCGCCAACTTCCACCACCAGGCTGCGCACTACCGACAGGGTCAACGGCACTTCCAGGTGGAAGCGACTGCCCTGCCCCGCCGTCTGCTCCAGCACCACCGCGCCGCGCAACTGGCGCACCATATGCTGCACCGCATCCAGGCCGACCCCGCGCCCCGAGACCTCGGTGACCTTGTCCCGCAGGCTGAACCCCGGCAGGAACAGGAACGTGAGCAGTTCCTCTTCGCTCAGGCGCAGGGCGGTTTCCACCGGCGACAACTGCCGGTCGACGATGGTGCCGCGCAGGCGCTCCAGGTCGACACCGTTACCGTCGTCGCTCAACTCCAGCACCAGCAAGCCGGCCTGGTGAGACGCCCGCAGGCGGATCAGGCCTTCAGCCGGTTTGCCCGCCAGCAGGCGTTGCTCGGGCATTTCAATGCCGTGGTCAACAGCATTGCGCAGTAAATGGGTCAGCGGCGCTTCGAGTTTTTCCAGCACATCGCGGTCGACCTGGGTTTTCTCGCCTTCGATTTCCAGGCGTACCTGTTTACCAAGGCTGCGGCCCAGGTCACGCACCATGCGCACCTGCCCGGCCAGCACGTCGGCAAACGGCCGCATGCGGCACGCCAGCGCCGTGTCGTACAAGACTTGGGCGCGTTGCCCGGCCTGCCAGCCGAACTCGTCGATTTCGGCGGTTTTTTCCGCGAGCAGTGCCTGGGCTTCGCTCAACAGGCGGCGGGTATCAGCCAGCGCTTCCTGGGCTTCCAGGCTCAGGTCGACGGTCTTGAGGTGGCCGTCGAGGTTTTCCAGGGCGCGGGCACTGTTGCTCTGGATGCGCTTGAGGCGTTGCAAGCTGGCGAGGTAAGGCTTGAGCCGCTGGGTTTCCACCAGGGACTTGCTGGACAGGTCCAACAGGCTGTTCAAGCGTTCGGCGGTCACCCGCAACACCCGCTCGCCGCCTTCGGTCATGCGCTTATTTTGGCGTGGCAGTTCGGCACTGACCGGCGGCGCGGCCTCGGGCTCCGGCGGCAGGGTCAGCAGCGCTTCCATCGACAATTCAGGTTCTGGCGCGGGTGTGGGCGGCGGCGCAGGCTTTGGCGCAGCGGGCGGCGCGACTTTCTGCGACGGATCGAGCAACCGCTCCATCAATGCCACATAGGACTCGATGTCCGCCGGGCCCACGGTGTTGCCCGGCGTGGCAATGCGCATCAACAAATCGGTGCCTTGCAGCAGTGCGTCGATATGTTCCGGCAGCAGGTACAAGCGGCTTTCCTGGGCGCTGACCAGGCAATCCTCCATCACGTGGGCCACGCTGACCCCCGCGTCCACCCCGACAATCCGCGCCGCGCCCTTCAGGGAATGGGCGGCGCGCATGCAGGCTTCGAGCTGGTCGGCCTGGGTCGGGTTGCGCTCCAGGGCCAGCAGGCCGGCGCTGAGCACCTGGGTCTGGGCGTCGGCTTCCAGGCTGAACAGCTCCAGCAGCGAGGCATCGCGCATCTGGTCGGGGGTCATGTGAGGCTCCGGGTCACGGCAGACAACAATTGCGCCTCGTCCAGCCAGCGCAGGCTGCGGCCTTTCCACTGCAACACCCCTTGGGTGTAGCGGGCGCTGGCCTGGGAGCCCGACGCAGATGCCGCATTCAAGGTGCGTTCATCAATGGCATGGATACCGTCCACTTCGTCCACCGGCACCACCACCGGGCCGTCCTGCGCCGCGATGATCAGCATGCGCGGCATGATTCGTGCGCCACTGGGGCCGCTGCCGGTGCTGTCCAGCCCCAGCAATTCCACCAGGGACAGGCACGCCACCAGTGCGCCACGCACGTTGGCCACGCCCAGCAAGGCGCGGGAACGCTGATGGGGCAAGGAATGGATCGGCTGCAACGGCGCCACTTCCACCAGGCAGCGAGTGGCGATGCCCAGCCATTCTTCGCCGAGGCGGAACATCAGCAGCGAACGGGTGAGGACATCACCCTCGACTTCCGGCGTCGCGACGGGGCGGTGATCGTCCTGCTGCAAGGCATAACGGTCGAGCAGGCGCGTGGCGGCGGCGGAATACACCGAGCAATTGCGACAGTGAATGTGCTCGGCCAGCAGCGGGCAGGACTTGTCACCGTGGATGCCGATGCGGTTCCAGCAGTCATCGATGGCCTGGGTATCGGCCAGGGTCAGGTTCAGCTCGGGATCCAGGGTCATGATTTACGCTCACTGTCAGCTCGCTCGCTGCGCGCGGCACGAGCCTGCAAACGCCGGGCGCCGGCGACATCGCCCTGGGACTCGAGCAACGCGGCCAGGTGCATCAAGGCCTGCGGGTGCTGGGGTTCCAGGTACAAGGCTTTTCTGTAATAACCCTGGGCTTCCAGGGCGCTGCCGGCCACATCGCTGAGCAGGCCCAGCCAATAAAACACCTGGGCCGCCGGCGGATGGCTCTGCAAATAACGCTCGCAGGCAGCACGGGCTTCCAGGCTCTTGCCTTCATTGGCCAGGGTCGCAATCTGACTGAGCAGATCGGCGGCGTCCGACTGCGGGGGCGGCGGCTTGATCGGTACCACTTGGGCACTGACGGTGCTGAACGGCCGGGGCCTGGTCGGGATAGGCGCGGCACTGCGCTGAGGAATCGGCGCGGGCATCGGCACAAATACCGGTTCAGGCGCGGGCTCCGCATGCCGGCTGAAGGCAAACGACTGCGGCACGCCAATCGAACGCATGCCCAGGCGCCCCAGCAGGCTGCCTTCGGCAGGCCCGATAAACAGCACGCCGTCGACATGGGTCAGGCCCTTGAGCACTTCAAACACCTGCTTCTGGGTCGGCTGGTCGAAGTAGATCAGCAGGTTGCGGCAGAACACAAAATCGTAGGTGGGCTCGTTGGCCAGCAGCGTGGGGTCCAGCAGGTTGCCCACCTGCAGGCGCACTTGTTCGCGTACCCGGTCGGCAATCCGGTAGCCGTCGGTTTGCTCGGTGAAGTGGCGATCGCGGAACTCGAGGTCCTGGCCGCGAAACGAATTCTTGCCGTACACCCCACGGCGGGCGCGCTCCACCGACAGCGGGCTGACGTCCATCCCCTGCACCTTGAACTGATGCGGCGCCAGCCCGGCGTCGAGCAAGGCCATGGCAATCGAATAGGGTTCTTCGCCGGTGGAACACGGCAGGCTGAGGATCCGCAGGGCGCGCATCTGCTTGATTTCGGCCAGGCGGGCGACCGCCAGCCGGCCCAGGGTGGCGAAGGATTCGGGGTAACGGAAAAACCAGGTTTCGGGGACGATCACCGCTTCGATCAGCGCTTGCTGTTCGTCGGTGGAGGCCTGCAATTGCTGCCAGTATTGATCGGCGGTCTGCGCGCTGAGCGCCATGCTGCGCTGGCGTACGGCACGCTCGATGATCGCTTCGCCCACCGAGGCAACGTCCAGGCCAATGCGCTCTTTAAGGAAGTCGAAGAAGCGTTGATCACTGCTCATCAACCCTCCTCGCCCGCGGCAAACAGCAGCGCCTGCACGTCAGCCGTCAGCAGGTCCGCCACGCCGATCCACTGCATCAAGCCACGCTCGTCTTCGCGCACCGGGCCCAGGTAACGTGCCTGGCGGTTGTCCAGGCCGTAGGGCTGGAACTCCGCCGGGTCACAGCGCAGGGTATCGGTGGCCTGTTCGAGGATCAGCCCCAGCCAGCGTGCCGGAGTGAGTGCATCCGGCTGATAATTGACCAACACCAGGCGCGTGCTGGTGCGGGCCTGGGCCGGCGTACCGAAGGTCAAGGCACTGAGATCGATCACCGGCACCATTGCCCCGCGATGGGCAAAGATCCCGGCGACCCACACAGGCGCATGGGCAATGGGCTTGAGCGGCAGGCGCGGCAGCACCTCGGCCACTTCAGTGGCCTTGAGGGCATACCGTTCATTACCGATGTGAAACACCAGGAACAGTGCTTTCTTCACTGCCGCAACGGCACCGCGTTTAGCCGCGAGGTCGTTCATCAGACTTTAAAACGCGACACGCCGCTGCGCAGGCCGACGGCGACCTGGCTCAGCTCGTCGATGGCAAAGCTGGCCTGACGCAGGGACTCCACGGTCTGGCTGCTGGCATCGCCCAACTGCACCAGCGCATGGTTGATCTGCTCGGCGCCGGTGGCCTGGGCCTGCATGCCTTCGTTGACCATCAACACCCGTGGCGCCAGGGCCTGCACCTGATGGATGATCTGCGACAGCTGCTCGCCCACCTGCTGCACCTCGAACATGCCACGGCGCACTTCTTCAGAGAACTTGTCCATGCCCATCACCCCGGCCGACACCGCCGACTGGATCTCGCGCACCATCTGCTCGATGTCGTAGGTGGCCACGGCGGTCTGGTCGGCCAGGCGCCGCACTTCGGTGGCTACCACGGCAAACCCGCGACCGTACTCACCGGCCTTCTCGGCCTCGATGGCAGCGTTGAGGGACAACAGGTTGGTCTGGTCGGCGACCTTGACGATGGTCACCACCACCTGGTTGATGTTGCCGGCCTTCTCATTGAGGATCGCCAGCTTGGCGTTCACCAGGTCGGCCGCGCCCATCACCGAGTGCATGGTTTCTTCCATGCGCGCCAGGCCTTGCTGGCCGGAGCCGGCGGCCACCGAGGCCTGGTCGGCGGCGGTGGAGACTTCGGTCATGGTACGGACCAAGTCCTTGGAAGTAGCAGCGATCTCCCGCGAAGTAGCGCCGATCTCGGTGGTCGTCGCGGCGGTTTCAGTGGCCGTGGCCTGTTGTTGCTTGGAAGTCGCGGCAATCTCGGTTACCGAGGTAGTGACCTGTACCGAAGAGCGCTGTGCCTGGGACACCAGGGCGGTGAGCTCGGTCATCATGTCGTTGAAGCCGGTCTCTACTGCGCCGAATTCGTCCTTGCGTTCGAGGTTCAGTCGTTTGCTCAAGTCGCCGGTGCGCATGGTTTCGAGGATGTCGACGATGCGTTTCATCGGCGCCATGATCGCGCGCATCAGCAGCAGGCCGCAGAGGCCGGCGGCGAGGATCGCGAGGATCAGCGAGACGCCCATGCTGATTTTTGCAGCGGACACGGCGTCGTCGATAGCGTTGGTGGCGCGGTCCGCGACGTTTTTGTTTTCGGTGATGATGTCGTTGAGCTTCATGCGGCCTGCGGTCCAGGTCGGGGTCAGCTCTTCGTCGAACACTTTGCGGGCGGCGGCGACGTCATTGCGTTGCAGGTTTTCAGTGACTGCGGCCAAAGCCTTGTTGTAGGCCTGGTGCAGGGCTTCGAACTTATCGAACTCGGCCTGATCTTCAGCGCCGTTGATAGTTGCCTTGTAATTGGCCATTTGCGTGATGATGCGCGCTTCGAAGGACTTGTAGTCGGCCTTGTCGGCTTCGGTGAGTGTCTTGTCTTTGCGCAGGCCGATGATGTCGAGGGTGTCGAGGTAGCTGTCGACCCATGCGCTGCGGATCATGGAGCTTAGGTAGACCCCGGGGACTGCGTCATCGCGGACTGACTCTTCGCCAGCCTCGATCTTCAACAGGCGTGAATACGAGACCACTACCATCAGCAGCATGATCGCGATGATGACCGCAAAGCTCGCCAAAATCCGTTGGCGCAAGGTCCAGTTCTTCACAGTAATTCCTCGAGGGCCATTCAAATGGAGAGGAGTATAGCTGAGCGGATGCCATCATTAATCAACGGGTTGTGGGATCTGGGTCACGCTCGGGGGAGGAAAGTTTTCTTGGGGGGGCATATCCGTTGCTGCGGTAACGGCGGCTTATGGTT
>NZ_JACAPX010000019.1:0-527 GCF_013385435.1 Pseudomonas sp. F9001 | reverse complement strand
CCACGCTCCAAAGCCTGCGTTCGGCCAGCGTGGTTTAACGGGGCGCCTAAGATCAAGATCAAAAGCAGATCAAGAGCACAGCGGCCTACCGGCCGGCTTGAGTGTTGAAGAGCAAAATCAAAAGCTAAAGCGGGCACGGTCCACTGTAGGAGCTGGCTTGCCGGCGATGGCATCGCCTCGGTGTATCTGAAAAACCGAGTTGTCTGCATCGCAGGCAAGCCAGCTCCTACAGAAAAGCAGCTCTGCCTTCGCTCTGGCTTTTGATCTGGCTTTTAACACTCAGGTCGGCTCTCAGGCCGCCGTGCTCTTGCTTTTGATTTTGATCTTGATCTGACTGCCCCAATAAGCCCGAGGCCGAACGCAGGTATTGCGGAGCGGGTAAACCGGCAGGACGCCGGTTTAGCCGCGCCGGGCCATGGATGGCCCGTCGCGGCGGCCCGCGGAGCAATGCCGGAGTGAGGGAACGCCGAGCCTAGGCGAGGCGCCGACAGGCGGGGCAGAGCGCTTTGGTTACTTTGCCGCTTTTG
>NZ_JACAPX010000018.1:21706-59108 GCF_013385435.1 Pseudomonas sp. F9001 | reverse complement strand
CTGTAAGAGCGGAACCATAGGTAGCCATCACCCAAATAACGGATATGTACCCAGCGCCAGACCCAATCAAACCCGCCGCGCAAACGTGTCGCTATGGGTCCCGGAAACCTTCCGGCAATGCACCAGCGCATCGCGAATCATAAAGTTCACCAACGTCGGTGAAACCCCCAGCTCCTTGGCAATATCCTTCTGCGGCACCCCGTGCAGCCGGTACATCTCAAACGCATAACGCGTGCGCTGAGGCAACTCGGTCAAGGCGTCGGCAATGTTCTCCAGCGTCGAAAAGTTGATGTGTGAGGTCTCAGGTGAAGCGCCGTGAATAACCACATTCAAGCCTTCCTCTTCCGTGCCGGAATATTTCAGCTCCAGCGCCTGCTTGCGGTAGTGATCAATAGCCAGGTTGCGCACGATCTGGAACAGGTAACTGAGCTGCGCCTTGAACGATGACGTGATGGTGGGGGCCGATTGCAACCGGAAGTAGGCGTCTTGCACCACGTCTTCGGCGCGGGATCGGCAGCCGGTAATACGCGCTGCGATCTTGACCAGGATCAGTCGATTGTCGACGAAGGCCTGGAGTAGGGGTGAGTCGCACCTGCCTGTGGATACTTGTTCCGTCATGGAAATCACCTTGTTGCAAGAGAAGGTTGGGGGAGGGCGTCCTTGCTGAGGCCTCCTACACATCGGGCAACAAATTATGCTTAATGATAATGATTGTCAAATGAGAAGACGAACTAATCTTATGCTTTATCGAGAGGTGTGAACGGCGTCTCGCTGACTAATTATTTCCCGGTGCCATCCGTTCTCATGGGTGAAAGGCCAGTTAACAAACCGGCCAAGGATCAGCGCCTGGAGGAGGACAAAATGGGTTTTTATCGTGTGAGCGGGAGTGGTCTGAAATGAACACGCCGGCTCGATTACGCCTGTTTTGCCTGCCTTACTCCGGCGCCAGCGCCATGGTCTACAGCCGCTGGCGGCGGGCGCTGCCGGAGTGGTTGCAGGTGCGGCCGCTGGAGTTGCCGGGGCGCGGCATGCGCATGGACGAGCCGTTGCAGCGCGATATCAAAAACCTGGCCGGGCAACTGGCTGATGAGATCCGCGCCGAGCTGGACGGCCCCTACGCCTTGTTCGGCCACAGCCTCGGCGGCCTGCTGGCCTTCGAACTGGCCCATGCCCTGCGCGAACGGGGCGCGCCGCCGCCATTGGCGCTGTTTGCCTCGGGTACCGCCGGCCCGGCCTGTCGCGATGTCAGCGAATACGCCATCGAGAAAAACGACGAACAACTGATCGCCCGCCTGCGAGAACTCAAGGGCACGGGCGAAGACGTGCTGGCCAACGCCGAACTGATGCAGTTGATGCTGCCGATCCTGCGGGCCGACTTCCTGCTGTGCGGCAGTTTCGAATACGGCGAGCGTGAGCCGCTGAGCCTGCCCATCCATGTATTCGGCGGCAAGCAGGACACGGTGCGCGCCGATCAACTGCTGGACTGGCAGCAAGACACCGCCAGCGGTTTCTCCCTCGACATGTTCGACGGTCACCACTTCTTCCTGGTGCAGCACGAGAGTTCCGTACTGCGCTGTGTGCGGCGTTACGCCGACGAACACCTGGCCCGCTGGCGCAATGACGCCGCGCGGCAGATGGCCCGGGCAACCGGCTGAACAAGCCCCCCCGGCCACACATTCCCCGATTTCCCAGTAAGCCGATTTCAGGCAGGAACCCCATGATGGACGCCTTCGAACTTCCCCGCACCCTGGTTCAGTCCCTTCAACGCCGCGCCGCGCAAACCCCGGATCGACTGGCGTTGCGCTTCCTTGCCGAGACGGCCGAACAGAGCGTTGTCCTCAGTTACCGCGACCTCGACCTGCGCGCCCGCACCATTGCCGCCGCCTTGCAGGCCGACGCCGGGCTGGGCGATCGTGCGGTGCTGCTGTTCCCCAGCGGGCCGGATTACGTCGCGGCGTTCTTTGGTTGCCTGTACGCCGGGGTCATCGCGGTGCCGGCCTATCCGCCGGAGTCCGCCCGCCGCCATCATCAGGAGCGGCTGCTGTCGATCATTGCAGACGCCGAGCCGCGGTTGCTGCTGACCACGTCCAGCCTCGGTGATTCGCTGGCGCAACTCGAAGGCGCGCCGCAGTTGCTGTGCGTTGACAGTCTCCATGTTGAAATCGCGGGCAATTGGATCGCGCCCAACTTGCAGGACGATGACATCGCCTTCCTGCAATACACCTCCGGCTCCACTGCGTTGCCCAAGGGCGTGCAAGTGACCCACGGCAACCTGGTGGCCAACGAATTGCTGATCCGTCGCGGCTTCGGCATCGACCTGAACCCCGACGACGTGATCGTCAGCTGGTTGCCGCTGTACCACGACATGGGCCTGATCGGCGGGCTGCTGCAGCCGATCTTCAGCGGTGTGCCGTGCGTATTGATGTCGCCGGCGTACTTCCTTGGCCGGCCATTGCGCTGGCTCGAAGCGATCAGCGAATACGGCGGCACCATCAGCGGCGGGCCGGACTTCGCCTATCGCTTGTGCAGCGAGCGAGTCAGCGAATCGGCATTGGATCGCCTGGATTTGAGCAAGTGGCGCGTGGCGTACTCCGGCTCCGAGCCGATCCGCCTCGACACCCTCGAACGCTTCGCCGAGAAGTTCGCCGCCTGCGGTTTTACCCCGAACAATTTCTTCGCCTCCTACGGCTTGGCCGAGGCCACCTTGTTCGTTGCCGGCGGCACTCGTGGCCACGGCATCCCGGCCCTGCGCCTGGACGAACAGGCTCTGGCCGCCAACCGCGCCGAGCCCGGTCAGGGCGCGGCGATCATGAGTTGCGGCACCAGCCAGCCCGAGCACGCGGTGCTGATTGCCGACCCCGCCACCCTGGCGACGCTCCCCGACAATGCCGTCGGTGAAATCTGGGCCACCGGCCCGAGCATCGCCCACGGCTACTGGCGCAACCCTGAAGCCACCGCCAAAACTTTCGTTCAGCACGAAGGCCGTACCTGGCTGCGGACCGGCGACCTCGGGTTTATCCGCGAAGGTGAAGTGTTCATCACCGGCCGGCTGAAAGACCTGCTGATCGTGCGGGGCCACAACCTGTATCCCCAGGACATCGAGCAAGCCATCGAGCGCGAAGTGGAAGTGGTGCGCAAGGGCCGGGTCGCCGCGTTCGCGGTGAATGACCAGGGCCTGGAAGGCATTGGCATCGCCGCCGAAATCAGCCGCAGCGTGCAGAAAATCCTGCCGCCGGAAGCACTGATCAAGGCGATTCGCCAGGCGGTGGCCGAAGCCTGCCAGGAAGCGCCGAGCGTGGTGGTGCTGCTCAACCCCGGTGGCTTGCCGAAAACGTCCAGCGGCAAGGTGCAGCGCTCGGCCTGCCGCACACGGTTGGCGGATGGCAGCCTCGACAGTTATGCGCAGTTCCCCGGCGTGCAGGCGCAGGCGGGTGATGCGGTGCTGGCGTCCGAGCTGCAAAGCCGGATTGCCGCGATCTGGTGCGAGCAATTGCAGGTGACGCAGGTCGCCGCCGACGATCACTTCTTCCTGCTGGGGGGCAACTCCATCAGCGCCACCCAGGTCGTCGCCCGGCTGCGGGAAACCCTCGGCCTGGAACTGAACCTGCGCCTGTTGTTCGAAGCGCCCACCCTGGCCGCCTTCGCCACCAGCGTCGGGCAATTGCAGCAGGACGGCGGCGTGGCCCAAGGCGCAATCCATGGGTTGTCGCGACAGGAAGACCTGCCGCAATCCCTCGCGCAGAACCGTCTGTGGATCACCTGGCAACTCGACCCGCACAGCAGCGCCTACACCATTCCCGGCGCCTTGCGGTTGCGCGGCGAGCTGGATGAAGACGCGGTGCGCTCAAGCTTCCAGCAATTGATCCAGCGCCACGAAGCCCTGCGCACGCGCTTCTTCGAGCGCGATGGCCAGGCCTTCCAGCGGGTCGACGCCAAGGCTGATTTCGACCTGCAAGTCATCGACCTCAGCGATTTGCCTGCCGCCGAGCGGGAAGCCCGGGCCAAGCAGATTCGTGAAGACGAAGCCCGCACCCAGTTCGACCTGGAGAAAGGCCCGCTGCTGTGGGTAACGCTGGTGCGCCTGGATGACGAAGACCACCAACTGCTGGTGACGATGCACCACATCATCGCGGACGGCTGGTCGCTGAACGTGTTGATCGACGAATTCTCGCGACTGTACGCCGCTGCGTCCCAGGGCCAACCCCTGGAGCTGCCAGCGCTGGCCCTGCAATACGCCGACTACGGAAGTTGGCAGCGCCAGTGGCTGGCCGAAGGCGAGGGCCAGCGGCAACTGGCTTACTGGAAACAACAACTGGGCGACGAGCACCCAACCCTGAGCCTGGCCACCGATCACCCGCGTTCGGCGCAGCACCTGCGCAGTGCCTCGCGCCACAGTGTGCGTGTGAGCGCGAGCCTCGGCGAAGCCATTCGCAAGACTGCCCAAAGCCACGAATCCACGCCGTTCATGCTGTTGCTCGCCGCGTTCCAGAGCCTGCTCTATCGCTACAGCGGCCAGCGCGATATCCGCATCGGCGTGCCCAACGCCAACCGTCCGCGCCAGGAAACCCAAGGCCTGATCGGGTTCTTTATCAACACCCTCGTACTGCGCGCCGAACTGGATGGGCGCCTGCCCTTCGCCGAGTTGCTGACGGCAACCCGCACCGCAGCGCTGGGGGCCCAGGCCCATCAGGACCTGCCTTTCGAACAACTGCTGGAAGCCTTTCCCCAAGCTCGGGAACAAGGCCTGTTCCAGGTGATGTTCAACCACCAGCAACGTGACCTCGGCGCCTTGCGCCGCTTGCCGGGCCTGCTTGCCGACGAGCTGGCATGGCACAGCCGCGAAGCCAAGTTCGACCTGCAACTGCACACTGAAGAAGACCGCAACGGGCGCCTGAGCCTGTCGTTCGACTACGCCGATGAGCTGTTCGACGCCGCCACCATCGAGCGCCTGGCCGGGCACTTCATCAACCTGCTGCAAGCCATTTGCGAGCAACCACAACAGGCCATCGGCGACCTGAAGCTGTTGCACGTCGACGAGCAGCGCCAACAACAGCAGTGGAGCGCTGCGCCGTGCACACCGGCGCAGCGCTGGCTGCCGGAACAACTCAACCAACACGTCTCGGAACGCACCGCAGTGGTGTGGCAGGACGGCAGCCTGACCTTCGCGCAATTGCACACCCAGGCCAACCGCCTGGCCCATTACCTGCGGGACAAGGGCGTGGGCCCGGACGTGTGCGTGGCCATCGCCGCCGAGCGTTCGCCGCAACTGCTGATCGGCCTGCTGGCAATCATCAAGGCCGGCGGCGCCTATGTACCGCTGGACCCGGATTATCCCGCCGAACGCCTGGGCTACATGCTCAAGGACAGCGGCGTGCAACTGCTGTTGACCCAGACTCCACTGCTGGAACAACTGCCCACGGCGCAAGGCGTGTGCGTCATCGCCATGGACAGCCTCAAGCTCGACAGTTGGCCGACCCATGCGCCGGGTTTGCACCTCAATGGCGACAACCTCGCCTATGTGATCTACACCTCCGGCTCCACCGGCCAGCCCAAGGGCGTGGGCAACACCCATGCCGCGCTGGCCGAGCGCTTGCAGTGGATGCAAGCCACCTACCAATTGGATGAAACTGATGTGCTGATGCAAAAGGCGCCCATCAGTTTCGACGTGTCGGTGTGGGAGTGTTTCTGGCCGCTGATCACCGGTTGCCGCCTGGTGCTGGCCGGCCCCGGCGAGCATCGCGATCCCCATCGCATCGCGCAGTTGGTGCAGGAGCACGGCGTGACCACGCTGCACTTTGTGCCGCCGCTGTTGCAGCTGTTTGTCGACGAACCGTTGGCTGCCGAATGCACCAGCCTGCGTCGCCTGTTCTCCGGCGGTGAAGCGCTGCCTGCCGAGTTGCGCAACCGGGTGCTGGCGCAGTTGCCGGCGGTGCAGCTGCACAATCGGTATGGCCCCACCGAAACCGCGATCAACGTGACGCACTGGCATTGCCAGGCCGAGGACGGCGAGAGTTCGCCGATTGGCCGGCCGCTGGGCAATGTGATTTGCCGGGTGCTGGATGATCAGTTCGAGCCGCTGCCGGCGGGTGTGCCGGGTGAGTTGTGCATCGGCGGCATCGGCCTGGCCCGGGGTTACCTCGGGCGTGCGGGGCTGACCGCCGAACGCTTTGTCGCCGACCCGCTGGGTGAGACGGGCGCACGCCTGTATCGCACCGGTGACCGCGTGCGCTGGAGCACCGAGGGTGTACTGGAATACCTCGGGCGCCTGGATCAGCAGGTCAAACTGCGTGGCTTCCGTGTCGAGCCTGAAGAAATCGAAGCCCGCCTGCTGGCTCTCGACGGCATCGCCCAAGCGGTGGTGCTGGTGCGGGAAACCGCAGCCGGTGCGCAGTTGATCGGTTACTACACCGCCAGCGAACCGTTGGATGAACAGGACGTAAAAACCGCCCTGGCCGCCGAGCTGCCGGAGTACATGGTCCCGGCGCAATTGATGCGCCTGGACGCGATGCCCCTGAGCCCAAGCGGCAAACTGGATCGCCGCGCCTTGCCGGAACCGGTGTGGCAGGTACGTGAGCACGTCGAACCTGAAACAGCGCTGGAACAGCAAATCGCCGCGATCTGGCGTGAAGTCCTGGCGCTGCCACGCATCGGCCTGCGGGACGACTTCTTCGCCCTTGGCGGCCATTCGTTGCTGGCGACGCAAATCATCTCCCGCACCCGCCAGGCCTGTGACGTCGAACTGCCGTTGCGCACGCTGTTCGACGCCAGCGAGCTGGGGGCTTTCGCCGAGCAGGTCCGGCTGATCCAGGCCTCCGGGCAACGTAACCAACAGCTGGCCATCGGCAAGGTCGACCGCAGCCAGCCGGTGCCACTGTCCTATTCCCAGCAGCGCATGTGGTTCCTCTGGCAGATGGAGCCCGACAGCCCGGCGTATAACGTCGGCGGCATGGCGCGCTTTCGCGGGGTGCTGGACGTGGGCCGTTTCGAGGCGGCGTTGCAGGCCTTGATCATGCGTCATGAAACCCTGCGCACGACTTTCCCGAGCATTAATGGCGTGGCGCAACAGAAGGTTGCGGCGCAAACCGGCGTGCGCATGGATTGGCAGGATTTCTCGGCGTTCAGTGAGGCCGAGCGGCAACGGCGTGTGCAACAACTGGCCGACCATGAAGCCCACTCGCCGTTCAATCTGGAAACCGGCCCACTGCTGCGCGCCTGCCTGGTCAAGGCCGGCGAGCAGGAACATTACCTGGTGCTGACCCTGCACCATATCGTCACCGAAGGCTGGGCCATGGACATCTTTGCCCGTGAACTCAGCGCGCTGTACGAAGCCTTTATCGACGACCGCGAATCGCCACTGGCGCCACTGCCGGTGCAGTACCTCGACTACAGCGTGTGGCAGCGCCAGTGGCTGGAGGCCGGCGAACGCCAGCGCCAACTGGATTACTGGACCGCGCAACTGGGCACCGAACACCCGCTGCTGGAACTGCCGGCCGACCGTCCGCGGCCGCCGGTGCAAAGTCACCAGGGCGAGCTGTACCGTTTCGATTTGAGCGACGACCTCGCCGCCCGCGTGCGTGCCTTCAACGCCGAACGCGGCCTGACCCTGTTCATGACCATGACCGCCACCCTCGCGGTATTGCTCTACCGTTACAGCGGCCAGACCGACCTGCGCATCGGTGCGCCGGTGGCCAACCGGATTCGCCCGGAAAGCGAAGGGCTGATTGGCGCATTTCTCAACACCCAGGTGCTGCGTTGCCAGCTCAACGGGCAGATGAGTGTCGGCGAACTGTTTGACCAGGTTCGCCACACCGTGATCGAAGGCCAGTCCCATCAGGACCTGCCGTTCGACCATCTGGTGGAGGCCCTGCAACCAACCCGCAGCGCGGCGTACAACCCGCTGTTCCAGGTGATGTGCAACGTGCAGCGCTGGGAATTCCAGCAAAGCCGCACCCTGGCCGGGATGACCGTCGAATACCTGGCCAACGACGCCCGCGCCACCAAGTTCGACCTCAACCTGGAAGTCACCGACCTCGATCATCGCCTGGGTTGCTGCCTGACCTACAGCACCGACCTGTTCGACGAGCCTCGCATTGCGCGCATGGCGGCGCATTGGCAAAACCTGCTGGAAGCCTTGCTCGGCGATCCGCAACAGCGCCTGAGTGAGTTGCCGTTGCTGGAGGCTGGCGAACAGCGCGCCCTGCAAGACAGCCTCGGCATTGAGGCTGGCGAGCATCGCCTCGACCAGTGCATCCATCACCTGTTCAGCGAGCAGGCCCTGGCCCGTGCCGATGCACCGGCGTTGACCTTTGCCGGGCAGACCCTGAGCTACAGCGAACTCGACAGCCGCGCCAATCGCCTGGCCTGGATGCTCCGCGAGCGCGGCGTGGGCCCGCAGGTGCGGGTCGGCCTGGCGTTGCCGCGTTCGCTGGAGATGGTGGTTGGCCTGCTGGCAATCCTCAAGGCCGGCGGCGCCTATGTGCCGCTGGACCCGGAATACCCGCTGGACCGCCTGCACTACATGATCGAAGACAGTGGCATCGGCCTGTTGCTCAGCGATGCTGCGATGTTCGACGCATTGGGCGAACTGCCTGAGAGTGTCGGCCGCTGGTGCCTGGAAGATGACCTGCCGACCCTGGCGGACTACCCGGCGAGCGAGTTGCCTTTCATCAGCCTGCCGCAACATCAGGCCTACTTGATCTACACCTCCGGTTCCACCGGCAAGCCCAAGGGCGTGGTGGTGTCCCACGGCGAAATCGCCATGCATTGCCAGGCGGTGATCGAGCGCTTCGGCATGCGCCCGGATGACTGCGAGCTGCACTTCTATTCCATCAACTTTGACGCTGCCACCGAGCGTCTGCTGGTGCCGTTGCTCAGTGGTGCCCAGGTGGTGTTGCGGGCCCAGGGCCAGTGGGACGCGGAAGAAATCTGCGGGCTGATTCGTCGGCACCGCATCAATATCCTGGGCTTCACCCCAAGCTATGGCAGCCAGTTGGCGCAATGGCTGGCCACGCAAGACCAGACCCTGGCGGTGCGTATGTGCATCACCGGCGGTGAGGCCCTGACCGGCGAACACTTGCAGCGCATTCGTGCGGCATTCAAGCCGGCGCTGTTTTTCAACGCCTATGGCCCGACTGAAACCGTGGTGATGCCGTTGGCCAGCCTGGCCCCGGAAGCTCTGGAAGAGGGCGCCGGCAGCGTGCCGATCGGCAGCATCATCGGCGCGCGTGTGGCCTACATTCTGGATGCGGACCTGGCGCTGGTGCCGCAAGGCGCGACCGGCGAGTTGTACGTCGGCGGTGCAGGCCTGGCCCAGGGGTATCACCAGCGTCCGGGGATGACGGCGGAGCGGTTTGTCGCGGATCCGTTTGCCACGAACGGCGGTCGCCTGTATCGCACCGGCGACCTGGTGCGCCAGCGTGCCGATGGCCTGGTGGAATACCTCGGTCGTATCGACCATCAAGTGAAGATTCGCGGGTTCCGCATCGAGCTGGGGGAAATTGAAACCCGCCTGCTGGAACACCAGGCGGTGCGTGAAGCAGTGGTGTTGGCGCTGGATTCCCCGAGCGGCAAACAGTTGGTGGCCTACCTGATCAGCGACGAAGAGCACGGTGCACTGCGTGAATCCCTCAAGGCGCATTTGAAAGCGCAGCTGCCGGACTACATGGTGCCCGCGCACCTGATCTTCCTCGACAGCATGCCGCTGACCGCCAACGGCAAACTCGACCGCCGCGCCTTGCCGCAGCCGGACCCCGAGGCGAATCGTCAACAGTACGTGGCGCCGCGCAACGAGCTGGAGCAAACCCTGGCGGCCATCTGGTGCGCGGTACTGAACGTGCAACAGGTAGGCCTTGACGACAACTTCTTCGAGTTGGGCGGCGACTCGATCCTGTCGATCCAGGTGGTCAGCCGGGCCCGGCAGGCGGGGATTCATTTCAGCCCGCGTGATTTGTTCCAGCACCAGACCGTGCAAACCCTGGCCGCCGTGGCGACCCGCAGCGAGCAGGTCAGCGCCGAACAAGGCGTGTTGACCGGCGCGTCCGGGCTGACGCCGATCCAGCACTGGTTCTTCGACACCGACATCCCGGAGCGCCAACACTGGAACCAGGCATTGCTGCTGGAGCCGGTTCAGGCCCTGGAACCTCATCGCCTGGAACAAGCGTTGCTGGCGGTGCTGGAACATCACGACGCCCTGCGCCTGAGCTTCAGCCAGCGCGACGCCCAATGGCACGCCGAACACCTGGCTGTGCCGGAAGGCGGCCTGCTGTTGCAAGCCCAGGTGGCGGACATGGAGCAGTGCAGCGCGCTGTTCACCGACACCCAGCGCAGCCTCAACCTCGCCCATGGCCCGTTGTTGCGCGCGTTACTGGTGGACGGCCCGCAAGGCCAGCGCCGGCTGCTGATCGCGATCCATCACCTGGTGGTGGACGGCGTTTCCTGGCGGGTATTGCTGGAAGATTTGCAGACCGTGTATCGCCAGTTGAGCGACGGCCAGCCGGTCAACCTGCCGGCCAAGACCAGCGCCTTGCGCGACTGGGCGGCGCGGTTGCAGGCGTATGCCGGCAGCGAATCCCTGCGTGAGGAGCTGCACGTGTGGCAGCAACAGTTGGCCGGCCCTGCCGTTGAATTGCCGGTGGATCGCCCACAGGGTTCGCTGCGCAATCGCGACGCCGATACCGTCAGCGTGCGCCTGGATGCCGAGCGCACCCGCCAGTTGTTGCAGCAGGCGCCAAGTGCCTACCGCACCCAGGTCAACGATTTGCTGCTGACGGCCCTGGCCCGTGTGCTGTGCCGTTGGAGTGGCCATGAATCCGCATTGATCCAGCTGGAAGGCCACGGCCGCGAACCGCTATTCGACGAGATCGACCTGACCCGCAGCGTCGGCTGGTTCACCAGCGCCTACCCGCTGCGCCTGACCCCGCTGCATATCGAAGAGGCCGCCGGGCAGGGCGCCTCGATCAAGGCGATCAAGGAGCAACTGCGCGGCGTGCCCCACAAAGGGTTGGGTTATGGCGTGCTGCGCTACCTGGCCGACGACCTGTGCCGCCAGACCATGGCCGCGTTGCCGACCGCCAGTATCACCTTCAACTACCTCGGCCAGTTCGACCAGAGCTTTGGCGCCGACGCACTGTTCCACCCGCTGGACGAGTCCGCCGGGATCGCCCACGACCCGGACGCGCCGTTGCCCAACGCGCTGAGTGTCGACAGCCAGGTGTACGGCGGTGAGCTGGTGCTGCGCTGGACCTTCAGCCGCGAGCGTCACCACAGCCAGACCATCGCTGAACTGGCGGACGCTTACCTGGCGGAACTGCAAAGCCTGATCGAACATTGCCTCAAGGCAGACGCGGGCGGCCTTACGCCGTCGGACTTCCCGCTGGCGCACCTGACCCAGGGGCAACTCGATGCGCTGCCGGTGCCGGCCAATGCCATCGAAGACGTGTACCCGCTGACCCCGATGCAGGAAGGCTTGCTGCTGCACACCCTGCTGGAACCGGGCACCGGCCTCTACTACATGCAGGACCGCTACCGCATCAACAGCGCCCTGGACCCCGAGCGTTTCGCCCAGGCCTGGCAGGCGGTGATCGCCCGTCATGAAGCCTTGCGCGCCTCGTTCTGCTGGAACGTCGGCGAAGACATGTTGCAGGTTATCCACAAGCCCGGCAGCACGCCGATCGAGTACCTCGACTGGAGCCAGGAGCCGGAAAGCGAGCAGGAACCGCGCCTGCAAGCGTTGCTCAAAAGCGAGCGTGAAGCCGGTTTCGATCTGCTTAACCAGGCGCCCTTCCACCTGCGGCTGATCCGCGTAGGCGAAGCCCGCTACTGGTTCATGATGAGCAACCACCACATCCTGATCGATGCGTGGTGCCGCTCGCTGCTGATGAACGATTTCTTCGACATCTACATGGCCCTCGGCGAAGGTCGCGAAGCGCAACTGGCGACGCCACCGCGTTACCGCGATTACATCGCCTGGCTGCAACGCCAGAACCTCGCCGAGGCGCGCCAGTGGTGGCAGCAGAACCTGCAAGGGTTTGAGCGCACCACGCCGATTCCGAGCGACCGGCCGTTCCTGCGGGAACATGCCGGCCATAGCGGCGGCATGGTGGTGGGCGACTGCTACACCCGCCTGGATGTGCGCGACGGCGCGCAATTGCGCGAGCTGGCCCAGGCTCATCAATTGACGGTGAACACCTTCGCCCAGGCGGCATGGGCCCTGGTGCTGCGGCGCTTGAGTGGCGATCGCGACGTGCTGTTCGGCGTCACCGTGGCAGGGCGCCCGGTAGAAATGCCCGAGATGCAGCGCACTGTCGGGCTGTTTATCAACAGTATCGCCTTGCGGGTCAAGCTGCCGGAGGACGATCAGCAGTGCAGCGTGCGCCAATGGTTGAGCGGCCTGCTCGACAGCAATATGCAACTGCGCGAGTACGAGTACCTGCCGCTGGTGACCATCCAGGAGCACAGCGAACTGCCGAAAGGCCAGCCGCTGTTCGACAGCCTGTTCGTGTTCGAGAACGCCCCGGTGGAAGTCTCGGTACTGGACCGTGCGCAAAGCCTGAATGCCACCTCGGATTCCGGTCGCACCCACACCAACTTCCCGCTGACGGCCGTGTGCTACCCGGGCGATGACCTGGGCTTGCACCTGTCCTACGACCAGCGTTATTTCGATGAAACCACCGTGCAAGGCATGCTCACTGAATTCAAGCGGCTGCTGCTGGCGCTGGTGCAGGGCTTCCATGGCGACATGGCCGACTTGCCGCTGATTGGCGAGCAGGAGCGTGAGTTCCTGGTGGACGGCTGCAACCAGAGCGAGCATGAGTATCCGCTGGAGCGCAGTTACATCGAGCTGTTCGAAGCCCAGGTGGCACAGCATCCACAGCGGATTGCCGCCAGTTGCCTGGATCAGCAATGGACCTACTCTGAGCTGAACCGGCGCAGTAACCGCCTGGGTCATGCGCTGATTGCCGCGGGTGTCGGGCTGGACCAACCGGTGGCGTTGCTGGCTGAACGTAATCTGGATTTGCTGGGCATGATCATCGGCAGCTTCAAGGCCGGCGCGGGTTACTTGCCGCTGGATCCGGGGCTGCCGACCCAGCGCTTGAGCCGGATCATCGACCTCAGTCGTACGCCGTTGCTGGTGTGCACCGAGGCTTGTCGGGAACAGGCGGATCTGTTGCTGGAAGAGTTTGCCTGTGGCTCGCGACCGAGGCTGCTGGTGTGGGAGGAGCTGGTGGGTTCAGAGCAGAACCCGGGCATCTACAGCGCGCCGGATAACCTGGCCTACGTGATCTACACCTCGGGCTCCACTGGCCTGCCCAAGGGCGTGATGGTCGAACAGCGCGGCATGCTCAATAACCAGTTGAGCAAGGTGCCGTATCTGCAACTGACTGAGCACGATGTGATCGCCCAGACCGCCTCGCAAAGTTTCGATATCTCGGTGTGGCAGTTCCTCGCGGCGCCGCTGTTCGGAGCGCGGGTGGACATTGTGCCGAATACCATTGCCCATGATCCGCAAGGCTTGCTCGCTCACGTCCAGGCCCAGGGCATTACCGTGCTGGAAAGCGTGCCGTCACTGATCCAGGGCATGCTCGCCCAGGAGCGCATGAGCCTGGATGGCTTGCGCTGGATGCTGCCGACGGGTGAAGCGATGCCGCCGGAACTGGCGCACCAGTGGTTGCTGCGTTATCCGCAGATTGGCCTGGTCAACGCGTATGGCCCGGCGGAATGTTCGGACGACGTGGCGTTCTTCCGCGTCGACCTGGCGTCGACCCGTGGCACTTATCTGCCGATTGGTACGCCGACCGACAATAACCGGTTGTACCTGCTGGACGGTGCGCTGGAACTGGTGCCTCAAGGCGCCGTCGGCGAGTTGTGCGTGGCCGGGACCGGCGTGGGTCGTGGTTATGTCAGCGATCCGCTGCGCACGGCGCAAGCGTTTGTGCCGAATCCATTGGGTGCGGACCGGTTGTATCGAACAGGGGATTTGGCCCGCCGCCGCAGCGACGGTGTGTTGGAGTACGTCGGGCGCATCGACCATCAGGTGAAGATTCGCGGTTACCGGATCGAGCTGGGTGAAATCGAAGCGCGCCTGCATGAGCAGCCTGAAGTGCGGGATGCGGCGGTGGGCGTGCAGGAGGGCGTCAACGGCAAGCATCTGGTGGGCTACCTGGTGGCGGCGGATGCGCAGCTCAACCCGGGTGAGCGCCTCGATCGCATCAAGCAACGCCTGCGGGCCGAGCTGCCGGAATACATGGTGCCGTTGCATTGGTTGTGGCTCGACCGGTTGCCGCTGAACGCCAACGGCAAGCTGGACCGCAAGGCCTTGCCGGCACTGGAGATCGGCCAGTTGCACAGCCAGGATTATCTGGCGCCGCGCAATGAGCTGGAGCAGACGCTGGCCGGGATCTGGGCCGAGGTGCTCAAGGTCGAGCGCGTCGGCGTGCAGGACAACTTCTTCGAACTGGGCGGGCATTCGTTGCTGGCCACGCAGATAGCTTCACGGGTGCAGAAGACGCTGCAGCGGGATGTGCCGTTGCGGGCGATGTTCGAGTGCAGCACGGTGGAGGCGTTGGCGGGGTATATCGACGGGCTGGCGGCGAATGAGATCAGCGCCGAGAAGGTGGATCGGTTGAGTGATTTGATGGCGGAGCTGGAGGGTTTTTAACTCGGATCGCAACGCGCCACTCGTCGGGTGGCGCGGTTTTTAAGGTTCGAACTGTGAATTCTGACAGTAGGCAAGGGGGGTATTTCGGCGTGTGATGGGCAACACCATCACTCGTTGAAATGGAGTTCTATCATGCCCAAGTCATCACCGTTGACCCTTGACCTGCCCAAGCCACAGTTGGTCGAAGCCGAGGGAGAGCCCCGGGTTGACCCGCTCCAGTTGCTGGAGGGGGCTACTGTCCGGGTGTTCTACGAAGGGATGCTCAGCACCGACAGTATTGCGTTGCGCTGGGAGTCGACACCGGGGGGATACGCGCCGATTGCCTCCCTGGATGGCGTCGAAGCGGGCTCGGTCGAGTTCCACGTACCCCCGTATTACGTAGGGCTGCGCATTGATAACTTCGCGCTGTTTTCCTATGTCGTTACCCGCGATGGCGAGGAACATCCTTCCCCCGTTGCCGACGTGTTCATCAAGCTGCCGTCCAATTTGCCGCAACTGCAGATCTTTCAAGCCTCAGGCGGTGTTCTGGACCTGTCCTTGTTGTGCGGTGAAGACCCGGTTCTGCATGTCGATGCCTGGCCGTTCATCGACCCGGTTCAAGTGGCTCAGGTCTATATCGGGGGGATTTACCCTGATGGGTCCAAGGCCAGTCTCTACCCTTATGAAGATGCACCGGTAACAGACGAGGACGTGCGCCATGGCTGGACCCGAAAGTTGTCCCGTGCCGAGCTGGCCACGCTCAAGCATGACAGTGAGCTTTATATTGCGTTCTACGTTGAGTTTTTGCCGCGTGCGGATTCCAGGCCGGTGTATCGGCTGATTTCTGGTTTGGTGTTGACGTTGCTCATCGAGCCTCATTTGGATCTCGTAGCGCCCACGGTGGTGGAAGCCACGCAAATCACACCTGAAAATCTCGTATTGAATCCGGTCAATACCCGGGACGGTGCGACCATCCGGGTCAGCTATGAGCATATGTGCCCTTGCGACTGGGTTTGCGCCTTCTGGGAAGGGACTGCCGGGGCAGGCACTCCGGTAATCGAGTGCAAGCAGGCCGACAATCGGGACGTTGTTGATTTTAATGTGCCGGCGTCAGCCATCAGCGCCAATTTCAATAAGCAGGTGTCGGTCCGCTACACCGTCCGACGGGAAGGGCAAACCTGGTCGGCGCTGCCGCGACCGGTAAAAATCCTGAATATCTCCGGCCTGCCCAAGCCGCAGGTGGAACAGGCCACGGGCAGTACGCTGGACCTCAATACGTTCCAGGGGGACGCGCAACTGACGGTGGCGGCCTATGCCTACGGCGCCTTGGGGCAGCCCTGCTGGATGTGGGTAACCGGTGAGCGGGAAGATGGCGCGCCTTATCGCTTCGATGTGCTGGATGGCGAGCCGCTCTCCGAGCAATGGCTGCAGGAGGGCGTCAGTACGCTGCTGTCCCGGCGCGACCTGCAAAAACTGGCCGATTGCAGCCGCTTTGACGTGCATTTTGCGGTGAACTTCGATGGCCGGTCCGACAGGGCCAGCGCCGAGCCGTTTCCTGTGCTGCACCTGGATATTCATCAGGAAGACCTGGTCCTGAAACCCTTGACCATTCGGGAGGCCGTGGGCTCGCAGTTGACGGTATGGAATGGCCGTGATGGCGTGACGGCACGGGTGGAATATGACCACATCAGTGCTCATGACGAGATCAGCGTGTGTTGGACACAATCGGACGGTAGTTGCCTGCCGTTGCCACCCAAGCCGGGTAACACTGATCCGAAGTACGTTGACTTCACCATTCCCCGCGAGGCTGTAATCGCTGGAAGCGGCAAAACAGTGCCCGTCAGTTACAGCGTCGCGAGCGCATGCAAGCACGTCACGTCAGCTGACCTGGAGCTACAGATCAGTGTCCCGCAGCGTTTGCCTGCGCCAGAGGTGCCGCAGGCCACTCAATTGCCCGGTGGCCAGGGGACACTGGACTTGCGCACCTTTACCGGGGATGCCGAGATTACGCTGCAAGCCTGGTGGTTCATCCTGGCGGGGCAAAAGGGCTGGCTGGAATGTACGGGAACCTTGCTCGACGGGTCGTCCCATACCCTCAAGCTGCTGGTCAATGAGCCGATCAAGCAAGAGCAGGCAAACCATGGGTTGTCGCACGTTCTGCCTCGTGAGGAACTGGAAAAGTTTCGCCACAGGTCCGTATTGAACATCGTGTTCAAGGTTACGGCGGACGGCAGCTCCCATGTGAGCGAAGCAATTGTGTTCCCTGTGCTGATGTTGCTGTTGCGCAAGCAGTACAGAGACCTGACGGATTTCAACGATCAGACCTTGGGTTTATGGACCGTAGGGTCAGGCGCACCCGATGCCAGGGATATCAGCATTGAATATATGGGGACGGGACCTGACGGCAAGCCCGATTACGCAGTCAGGAATTTCACATACACCAATAACAGTTTCGGCCCGATCCTGCAGCGGCGCTTCTTGGATTTGGAGAGCGGTTTTACTTATCGGTTTTCCGTACGGGTTCGACGGTACAGCGTTGCGTTCGTGACGCCCAAGTTATCGTTGCGCAAAGACTCCATTCAACAAACACCGGTGGAAGAGTTGGTTGACCTGAACTGGCACACACTGAGCTTCACCTTTACGCCAACCATCGCTCCCGTGCTGCTGGAAATCTATAGCCATGAAGGCGCTACGAGCGGCAACGATTGGTACATGGATGATTTCCTGGTCGAGGGGGTTTAATCCGCGCTGAAAAGACAATGCCCGCTTCGATGCGGGCATTGTCTTTACAGGCTAGGGCTGATTATTTCGGACCGAGAATCTTCACCAGCTTATCCGGCGACGGCGCTCCTTGCTGTTCGCCCTTGTCATCCAGATAGAAAATCACTCGTGCCACGACGTGCCACTCGTCGTGCGGCGTGGTTTTTGAGGTTGGAACTGTGAATTCTGACAGTAGATTCGGTTTCTTTTTCAGCATTTGATAAGGGCTCGCCAGTCGGACTGGTTTCAGTCCGTCATGAGGCGCTCTTCTCATGGAAAAGGAGTTTAGGTATGCCTGCCAAATCTGCAACCGCCATCGTTCCTGAGGTTACATTGGTTCAAGCTGTGGGACGAAGGCTGGATCCGCTTGATGCGATCGACGGCGCAACGCTTCGAGTTTGTTATGAAGGAATGAGTGAGGATGACCTCATTCGGGTGTTCTGGAAGAGCTTGCCAGGGGAAGAATATGCGCCTGAGCCCCTGCATGGTGTGACAGAGGGGTGTGTGGATTTTCATATCCCGCCCTATTACGTCGGGCTGCGTATCAATCGCTTTGCGCTGTTTCGTTGTGTGGTTACCCATAATGGCGAGGAGTTTTCCAGCAGTGAGAGCGATATTTATGTGACATTGCCGTTCAACGATCTTCCCCATCCTGACGTGCCTCAGGCGGTCGATGGGGTGTTGGACCTTACAGTATTGTGTGGGCAAGACCCGCAGGTGTATGTGACGCCTTGGGTGTTTATTGATCCGATTCAGTTCGTTTGGCTGGACCTCCATGGCACCCTGGCGGACGGGAGCGCCTTTACGCTTCGCCTGGTCAATCACGAGCAGGTGACAGAAGCCGAGGTGCATGAGGGATGGCGCAGAGCTTTACCCTTGGACAAACTGCGGGGGCTTAAACAGGGCAGTCAACTGACCCTGGTATTTATCGTGGCCTTTAACGGTCCGGAGGATGATGCATCCAGACTTTTTCCGAGTACCACATTGACGGTGCTCACTGAACCCCATTTGAATCTCGTGGCACCTACGCTGGTTGAAGCGACGCTGATTTCGCCTGAACACTATGCACTCAATCCGGTCAATGCCCAGGAGGGGGCTACCATCCGGGTCAGTTATGAGCAGATGTGCCCATGCGACTGGGTGTGTGCCTATTGGGAGGGCACGCCCGGGGCGGGTAGCCCGCAGCTGGAATGTAAAAATGCTGGCGATGAGGCGTTTGTGGAATTTCACGTGCCACCCTCGGCTATCAGCGCCAATTTCAATGAACAGGTCACGGTCCATTACACGGTCCAGCGGGAAGGTCAGACGTGGCCATCGCCTGAACGCCATGTGCAAATTCTCAATGTCAGCGAGTTGCCTGCACCGCAGGTTCTCCAGGCCACAGGCCATGTACTGGACCTCAATACCTTCCACGGTGACGCACAAGCCCTGGTGATTCCTTTCCCTTATCGTGCCTTGGGCCAGCCTTGCTGGTTATGGGCCACCGGTGAATTGGACGATGGCACGCCTTACCATTTTGATGTGCTGGAGGGGGAGCCGCTGGCCGAGGAGTGGTTGCACGACGGCGTCAGTGCGGTGCTGTCGCGGCATGAGCTGCAAAAACTGGCGGATTGCAGTGGGTTGAGCGTGCACTTTGCGGTGAACTTCAATGGCCAGGTTGATCTGGCCAGCGCTGAACGGTTCCCGGTGTTGCACTTGGAGCTTGAACAGGAAGCGCTGGTGCTCGACGCACCAAGGGGGCTGGAGGCAGTCGGCCAGGACCTGACGATTTGGAACGGTCGGGACGGTGTGACGGTGCGTGTGGAGTATGCACACATCAGCTCGGGGCAAATGATCAGCCTGGACTGGATTCGGTCGGACGGTACCCGCTTGCCGTTGGCGCCGGAGCCCGGCAACGGCGACCCGGGTTATGTAGATTTCCCAATCCCCCGTGAAGCGGTGATTCAAGGCGCCGGTAAAACGATCCAGATTAACTACACCGTCACCAGTGCCTGCAAGCGGGCACCCTCCAAAACGCTCAATTTGCGCATCAGTGTACCGGTGCGGCTGCCGGTGCCGGTAGTGCCCGAGGCCACGCCACCTGCGACCCAAAGCGGTATTCTGGACCTGCGGACATTCGCGGGAGATGCCCATATTACTGTGGAAAAATGGTGGTTTATCCTGGCGGGGCAGAGAGGTTGGCTACAAGTAGACGGCACAAGGGAAGATGGGAGCGCCTATGTCATCAGGGTGATGATGGCCGAACTGATTACCGAGGGGGATGTTGAGAACGGCCTGAGACGGGTTCTCCTGCGCTCCGAGTTGGAGCAGTTGCGTAACCTTACACCGTTGGTCGTGACATTCGGCTGCACGCCGGATGGCAGTCCCAGCCCGGGTCAGGAGATCGTCTTCCCAGTACTGAGTTTGGTTTTTACCAAGCCTATGAAAGATGTAACTGACTTTAACCCGAACCAGAAAGGCTGGAATAACTGGCAAAGAGGGGCGGGAGCAGCATCTCAGGGTGACCTGGTACTTAAAACCGGGGCAGTGCCGGGAGCAGCGTCGGGGTATTACTTGTTTGATTGGGGGAATACGTACACCAGTAACCCCGTTACACAGCGCGAAAAGCTTTTCAAACTCTACACTCAACTGCAGTCAGGCCGTATTTACAGGTTCAGTGCTTGGATACGTGACAATAGCGGCTCACCTCCAAAGCCTTCTATGGTGTTGGTGGCAAACGGGGCCGATATTACTTCGATCACCTCTCCTGGGTTGTCTTGGCAGTTGCTCCAAGGAACCTTTACTGCCACTTCAACGACAAGGCTCAGCGTTGATAATCGTCAGATGGGGAACCCCGGCAATGACTTCGATGTGACGTTACTGGTGGTGGAGGAGGTTTGATCTGCTTGGAGTTGGTCGCTTGAAGGATACAGGCCTCCGGCTTTTGGGAGGCCTTTTCCAACAGTCTGCTTATTTCGGACCGAGAATCTTCACCAGCTTATCCGGCGACGGCGCTCCTTGCTGTTGCTGCAATCCACCCTTGTCATCCAGATAGAAAATTGCCGGCGTGGCCGACAACTCCAGTTCGTCCATCAGCTTCATATTCGAATCAAGCTTGGCCTGGATATCCGCCGGGATCTTCTCCAGCGCCTGCAACTTGCTGCCTTTACCGGCCGACTCATGGGCTTCCAAGGCCTGTTGCGGGTCCTTGGCGGCAAACAGCGCGGCCGACTTGCCCGGGCTGTCTTCACGGATAATCCCCACCATGATGTGCCGCAACTGTACCTTGCCCGACTTCACCCACGGCCGTGCCTGCTCCCAGAACATATTGCAGTACGGGCAGTTCGGGTCGCTGAACAGGTACACGATGCGCGGCGCGTCCTTGTTGCCGTCCTGGATCCAGTTGCTGTGTTCCATCTTGGCCCAGACTTCCTTGGCCATCGGCGCATACACCAGTTTCTCCAGCGGCGCGGTGCTCAGGTCATTGCCATCGGCGTCGTACAGGTTGCCGGCAATCACGCTTTTGCCATCGGCAGTCAGGTACAGCGCCATGCCACGGTTCTGGTATTGCGCCGCGTAACCTGTGAGGCCGCTGGGCGCATCGAACTTGCCGATGATCTTGGCCCCCTTGGCTTCGATGTTCTTGATCGGCGCCGGCCAGTCTTCGGCGTGGACCAGGCTGGCGGCCAGGGTCAGGGGCAGGAGTGTCAGCAGGTGGCGGAGGCGGAGCATGGCGAATTCCTTGTGGTGGCCGGCAGGGCCGGTTTGGCGGGGGTCGGCTCGAAGCGCTCCATGGCGCGGGCCAGGCTGGCCTGTGAGAGTTCGCCCAGGTGGCTGTTGATCAGGCGACCATCAGGTTGGTAGAAGAGGGTGGTGGGCAAGGCCATGGAGCCGACGGCCTGGCCGAGGCGGCCGCTGGCGTCGAACAGCACGTTGTCCAGGTTCAGGCCCTGGGTCGCCAGGTAGGTGGCGACGCTTTGCATGCTTTCGGCCTGGTTGACGAACAGGAAGGTCACGTCCGGGCGCTGGCGCTGGGCACTTTCCAGTACCGGCATTTCGCGCCGGCACGGCGGGCACCAGGTGGCCCACAGGTTGATCACCAGCGGGCCGCCCTTGTAGTCGGCCAGTTGCACGGTTTCGCCATTGGCGTTGCGCAGGGCAATGTCCGGCAGGTGCGTGCCTTTTTCGTAGAGGGTCAGGGACAGGCTGGTCAAGGCCCAGAACGCCAGGCCGATGATCACACCGGCGCTCAGTGGCTTGCGCAGCAGCGGGCGGCGCCAGCCGTAGATCAGCGCGCCGATGATCAGCACGATCACGCCGGGCCAGGCGAGAAAACCGCCGTCGCGCAGGTCGACGATTTGCAGCGGGTCATTCTGGTAGTACGACCAGTACATCAATACGAAGCTGACGCGTGCGGCGAGCATGCCCAGCAGAAACAGGGTGAACAGCACCGACTCGGGGTTCTCGCCGCCGCGCTTGGCCACCCGCCAGCCCACCAGGGTGGCGAGGATCAACGCCGTGATCAGCAGCAAGTGATTCAGGGCGATGGCGAAGGTGCCGATGGTCAGTGTCAGCATCAGAGGGCTTCCCGGGCTTGGGTCCAGCGTTGCAGGAAGGCGGCAGCGTCGACTTCGCCGGTGATGCGCTGGGCGCGGCGCTCTTCACCGTCGGGGCCGATCCAGACGAAGCTCGGAGGGCCGGGGACCTTGTAGCGGCCCAGCAGTTCGCGGCTGGCGGCGTTGTCGGCGGTGACGTCGAGGCGCAGCAGGCGCACATCCTTGAGGGCGTCCAGTACCTCGGGTTTGCCGAACACCTGTTTTTCCATGATCTTGCACGACACGCACCAGTCGGCGTAGTAGTCCACCAGCACCCATTGGCCCTGGGCCTTGGCACTGTCGAGCTGGCTTTGCAGCACGGCCGGGTCGTTGATGGTCATGAAGGCTTCGTGGGCGGTGGGAGCACCGGCTGCCCGCGAGCCGCTGTAGACCTTCAGCGGTTGCCACAGGTCGTCGCTGCCGCCGGCCGCGCCGATCACCAATACGCTGCCCCAGAGGCCCAACACCAGCGAACCGGCACCGAACAGCATGGCGGTACGCCCGAAATCGCGGGCCAGGCGCCAGCCGCAGTAGGCCATGACCAGCGCCAGCACACCCCACAAGCCGAGCCACAGGGTTTCACCGACCACCGGGCGAATCATCAGCACGGCGGTGGCGAGGAACAGGAAGCCGAAGATGCCCTTGAGGATATTCATCCAGGTGCCAGGCTTGGGCAGGAAGCGGTTGCCCACGGTCACCAGCAGCAACAGTGGCACACCGATGCCGATGCCCATGGCAAACAGGATCAGGCCGCCGTGCAAGGCGTTGCCGCTTTGGGCGATGTACAGCAGCGCGCCGGCCAGGGGCGCAGTCATGCACGGGCCCACCAGCAAGCCGGACAGGGCGCCGAGCACGCCGGCGCCTACCAGGCTGCCGCCGCTTTGGTTGCGGCTGACGTTGTCCAGGCGATCGCGCAGGAAGGCCGGCAGTTGCAGTTCAAAGAAGCCGAACATCGGCAGGGCGAGAATCACAAACAACGCAGCGAAGCTGCCGAGGATCCACGGGGTTTGCAGCAGGGCGGCGAGGTTGCCGCCGAGCAGCGCAGCCAATACACCGAGCGCGGCATACACCAGCGCCATGCACACCACGTAGCTGGCGGCCAGGGCAAAGCCGCGCCGTGGGCTGGCGCCGCTGCCGACCACAAGGCCGGCGAGGATCGGCAACATCGGCAGGGAACACGGGGCAAAGGCCAGCAGCAGGCCCAGGCCGAAGAACACCAGCAGGCTCCAGCCCAGGCTGCGTTGTTGCAGGCCGCTGGCCAGGCTTTGGTCCTGGGCCTGGCCGGTGGCGGCGACGGCAGGGTTGCCGCCCAGGTCCACGGTGATCGATTGCGGCGGGTAGCACAGGCCGGCATCGGCGCAGCCTTGCCAGCCGAGCTTGACCTGGCCGGTGGCGCCGGCGGGAATCTTCACTTCCAGGCCCTGGCGATAGACTTGCTGCTCGCCAAAGAACTCGTCGCTGTGGGCTTCGCCCTGGGGCAACGTCGGCTTTTCGGCCAGGCCATCGAATTTCATGCGCTGCTGGTACAGGTAGTAACCGTCGGCAATCTGCCAATACAACTGGGTTTCGCCGGAGGCCAGACGCTCGGAGGTAAAGGTGAAGGCTTTGCCCACCGGGAGGAAGTCGGGTTTGGTCTCGAATGGATTGTTGCCAGGCGCGGCCTGGGTGAATCCAGCAAACAACACCAGCAGGAAGATAAACAGATGCCGCATGATCAAGCCTTAGTTCGAAGCAAGTGGGACACACAATGTGTGGCGTTGATTAACCGATGATTAACCGGGCTATCCTAGAAAGAAGCGATTATCCGGGATTCTTGGCGTTGGCGGCATAATGCACGCTTAATCCACTGCCTTTTTAATCACCCTCACATTTTGCAAAGGGTTCACCATGCACGTACTGGTCTGTGAAGACGACGAGCTGATCGCCAGCGGCATTGTTGCCGGGCTCAGCGCCCAGGGCCTGACGGTCGAGCGCGTCGGCACGGCTGCGGCTGCCCGGGCGATGCTCAAGGTGGCGGAATTCGACGTGATGGTACTCGACCTCGGCCTGCCGGATGAAGACGGCTTGAAGCTGTTGCAGCAACTGCGCAGCCAGGGCCTGGAGATTCCAGTGCTGATCCTGACCGCACGGGATTCGGTGACCAACCGCGTCGACGGCCTGCAGGCCGGTGCCGACGACTACCTGCTCAAACCCTTCGACCTGCGCGAACTCGCCGCACGCCTGCACACCCTGTTGCGCCGGGTAGCCGGCCGCAGCGTCAACCTGATCGAGCACGGGCGCCTGACCTACAACCCCAGCAGCCGCGAAACGTTGCTGGGCGGTGAGTCGGTGGACCTGTCCCGCCGCGAGCAGGCGCTGTTGCAGGCCCTGTTGCAAAACCGTGGTCGGGTGCTCTCCAGCGAGCAGCTCAAGGACAGCGTCTACGGCCTGAACGACGAACTGGAAAGCAACGCCCTCAACGTGCACATCCACCACCTGCGGCGCAAACTCGGCAACGGCATCGTCGAAACCGTGCGCGGCCTGGGCTATCGCCTGGGCCCGGCTGACGGTGGAGAGGACGCTTCGTGATGAGCCTGCGCCTGCGGCTGACCTTCAAGCTCGGCGCAGCCTTCGTGCTGATCTGGGTCCTGGCCGCCGCGTGGATGCTCAACGACCTGCGCAACCAGATGATGTTTTCCCTCGACCAGCGCCTGGTGGCGTCGGCACGCATGGTGGCGGGCCTGATGGAGCAGATGCCCGGCCTCTCCAGCACGGGGGAGGGCGCGCACTTCAGCGCCGAACAATTGAATGTGCCAGGCGGTATGGCGTGCCAGGTCAGTTCCTTGCGCGGCGTGGTTTTGGCCCGCAGCCACACCACGCCGGACCAGGGCCTGGAGTCGCGCAAGAGCGGCTTTCGCGACCAGATGATTGATGGCGTGGGCTGGCGCAGCTTTACCCTGTCCCGTGGCGATTTGTTTATCACCACCGCCGACCGGCAGGTGGAGCGTGAAGCGTTGAACCTGTCGATCCTGCTGGCCGCCTCGGTGCCGGTGGGCGTGGCATTGTTGGGCTGCCTGTGCCTGTTGTGGCTGGGGATCGGCCAGAGCCTGTTGCCGCTCAACCGCATGCGTGACGCCTTGATGCGCCGCAGTGCCGACTCCCTCGAACCGTTGCAGATCAGCCCGCTGCCCAGCGAACTCAAGCCACTGCTCGACACCCAGAACCAGTTGCTGCAGCGCATCGCCAAGACCATCGAACGCGAACGCCGCTTGACCGGTGACGCGGCCCACGAACTGCGCAGCCCGTTGACCGCGATCAAGACCCACCTGCAAGTGGCGCGCATGACCGAAGGCGCCGCCCGTGACCAGTCCCTGGCCCATGCTGAAGAGGGCGCCGACCGCTTGCACCGCACCCTTGAGCAGTTGCTGCTGCTGGCGCGGGTCGAAGGCAGCCTGTCGTTTGATGACGGCCTGCAATCGAGTGCCGAGCAAGTTGCGCAACTGGCGATCCAGGATGCCAACGGCGGCGACAATCAGCGTATTGACCTGATCCTCGCAGACGGTTTGTCCGAAAAACCTTTGGAAATGCCGGTGGGCCTGGCCGTCGCCGCCCTGCGCAACCTGCTGGACAACGCGTTGCGCCACACCCCGGCCGATACTCGGGTGGAGCTGAGTGTGTCCAGCGCTGGCGACAATGTGGTGTTCCGGGTGCGTGACCATGGCGCGCCGATTTCCAGCGAAGACTTGCAACACTTGACCCAGCGCTTCTGGCGCAACGGCAACAGCCCGGGTTGCGGCCTGGGGTTGGCGATCGTCCAGGCCATCGTGCAGCGCTGCTCGTGCTCCCTGAAATTCGACAGCCAGGCCGATGGCATGCGCGTCGACCTGGGCATGCCGTTGCGGCGCTGAAACCTTCTTTTCACAGCACACATAGCTACCGCCATCCTCAAGCGCAACGCTTCAGGATGGCGGTAATTTTTTGTGTTTGAACCGGCTGAATGACTCGGCCTGTGTTGAAAAGGACAGCCCTTATGTTGGTTATCGATTCCACGTATCCCGCAAACGACTTCAATGAGCGCAATGGCCAGGCCGTGCGCCAGGTGATTGTGCATTACACCGCCGCGCCCTTTGCCTCGTCATTGCGTGCACTGACCCGCGACGGTTTCAGTGCCCACTACCTGTTGGCCGACCCCCATGACGCCAGCTACCACGCCGCCGGCTATGACGAGTTGCGGGTATTTCGCCTGGTGGACGAAGCGCAACGCGCCTGGCACGCCGGCACCAGCCACTGGGCCGGGCGCGATAACCTCAACAGCCGCTCCATCGGCATTGAAATCGTCAACCAGGCCCGGGATGACGCCGGTGTCTTGACCTTCCCGGCGTATGGCGCAGAGCAGATTGACGTGTTGATCGCCTTGATTCGTGACATTCAGGTGCGTTACCCGGCGATCGGTCCTACCGACATCCTCGGGCATTCCGACATTGCCTATTGGCGCAAGAGCGACCCCGGCCCCCGCTTGCCATGGCGCTGCCTGTTCGAGGCGGGCGTGGGGGCCTGGTATGAAGAGGTGGCCAAGATGGCCTATCAACGTCGGTTCGACATCGGCCTGCCGCCAGAGGTTGAGGTGGAGCGGGCGTTCCAGCGCTACGGTTATGCCCCGGCGAAAAATCGCCTGGGTTTCCAGCAACGTGTCCGTGCGTTCCAGATGCATTTTCGGCCCTCTGACTACAGTGGGCGGCTGGATGCGCAGACCTGCGCGATCCTGTATGCGTTGAATGAAAAATACACCGGGGTGGCCGGGTAAATCCGCTAAAGCTGTTTTTAACGACCACAGGTGTAAATCCTCCCTTCGCTGATGCGTTTCCAGAACAGGAAATCCGTGCGCGGCCCTTGGGCCTGGCGCCAACGGGTGGGCAGTTTGGTCACCATCATCAGCGTATTGAGGGATCGAGAGATGTCAGTCGCTACCAGCCGTATCGAAGAGACCCAGGCGGTCCCTGCGGAAACGCTTTACCAGTTCGATGAAACCCCGCTGCTGGCCCGCCAGCGCCAGCAGGAATCCAATGCCCGCAGCTACCCACGGCGCATTCCCCTGGCGCTCAAGCGCGCCCGTGGGATCTATGTCGAGGACGTCGAAGGCCGCAGCTTTATCGATTGCCTGGCCGGTGCCGGCACCCTGGCGCTGGGGCACAACCACCCGGTGGTGATCGATGCCATTCGCCAGGTGCTGAGCGATGAATTGCCGTTGCACACCCTGGACCTGACCACGCCGGTCAAGGACCAATTCGTGCAGGACCTGTTCGGCCTGCTGCCGCCGGCGCTGGCGCGGGAAGCCAAGATCCAGTTCTGCGGCCCCACCGGCACCGATGCGGTGGAAGCCGCGCTGAAACTGGTGCGCACCGCCACCGGGCGGAGCACGGTGTTGTCATTCCAGGGCGGTTATCACGGCATGAGCCAGGGCGCCCTGAGCCTGATGGGCAGCCTGGGGCCGAAGAAGCCACTGGGCGCGTTGCTCGGCAATGGCGTGCAATTCCTGCCATTCCCGTACGACTACCGTTGCCCGTTCGGGCTGGGCGGCGCGGAAGGGGTGAAGGTCAACCTGCATTATCTGGAAAACCTGCTCAACGATCCCGAGGCCGGTGTATTGCTGCCGGCGGCGGTGATCGTCGAGGTGGTGCAAGGCGAGGGCGGCGTGATCCCGGCTGATCTCGACTGGCTGCGCGGCCTGCGGCGCATTACCGAGCAGGCTGGCGTGGCGCTGATCGTTGACGAAATCCAGAGCGGCTTTGGTCGCACCGGCAAGATGTTTGCCTTCGAACATGCCGGCATTGTCCCGGACGTGGTCGTGCTGTCCAAAGCCATCGGCGGCAGCCTGCCACTGGCGGTGGTGGTGTATCGAGACTGGCTCGACACCTGGTTGCCGGGCGCCCATGCCGGGACCTTCCGTGGCAATCAGATGGCCATGGCGGCCGGCTCGGCGGTGATGCGTTACCTCAAGGACCACGACATTCCCGCCCACGCGGCCGCCATGGGCGAGCGCCTCGGCGAACACCTGCGCATCCTGCAGCGCGACTTCCCGCAGTTGGGAGACATTCGTGGCCGTGGGCTGATGCTCGGTGTGGAACTGGTGGACCCCGCCGGTGCGCTTGATGCCCAGGGCCACCCGCCGGTGCATCGCCAACTGGCGCCGCTGGTGCAGCGTGAATGCCTCAAGCGCGGGTTGATTCTCGAACTGGGCGGGCGACACGGCAGCGTCGTGCGCTTCCTGCCGCCGCTGGTGATTACTGCCGCAGAAATCGACCGTGTGGCCGAAATTTTTGGTCGCGCCCTGGCGGCGTCAGTCACCAGCCTCTAATTTTTTATCGGGCTGGCACGTTCCTTCTTACATCAGCTGTGCGTGGTGCGCAGCCAGCCTTACACCGACGGAGAACAGCAATGACCTCAGTATTCGACCGCGAAGACATCCTGTTTCAGGTAGTGGTCAACCATGAAGAACAATATTCCATCTGGCCCGACTACAAGGCCGTGCCGGAAGGCTGGCGCACCGTGGGCAAGAGCGGGATGAAGAAGGAGTGCCTGGCCTACATCGAAGAAGTGTGGACCGACATGCGCCCGCTGAGCTTGCGCCAGAAGATGGATAGCCAGGCACTTGCCGGCTGATCACCACCTTGAAGGTTGTGAAGATCGAATGTGGGAGCTGGCTTGCCTGCGATAGCGGTGAGTCAGCTTGCATCTCTGTTGACTGATACTCCGCTATCGCAGGCAAGCCAGCTCCCACACTGACCGCGTTTGTCCTTAAGGTGTCAGCGCCTTGATCACCTGATCCACATTGCCTTCCAGTTCCGCCACCGGGTCGGCGCCATCGGTGCCCAGCACCAGCAACTTCGCCCCGCCCGCCGTGACCGCCGCCTGCACTGCATCGCTTGGCTTGCGGTGATGCAGCACCACGGCCACCTCATTCTCCTTCAAGCCTTCGCTCAGTTGCTGCAACGCCTCGGGTGTCCACTCGGTATCCGCCCTTGCATCGGTGCTGACCAGCTCCAGGTTCAAGCCACTGACGAGATAACCAAAGTGATCGCTCAAGCTGGCCACCGTCAGGTTATCGGCCTTGGCCAGTCGCGCTTCGCTGTCGGCGGTGAGCTTGAGCAGGCGTTGCTTGAGCGCGGCCAGGTTGGCTTCGATCTGCGGCTTGGCCTCGGGCGCCAGGCGGCTCAGGTCGGCGGCCATCACATCGGCCATGCGCCCCATGTTGTTGCTGGCTTGCCACGGCTGGCTGTTCAGGCCGTCGGTGGCGCCCGGCTGCACGGCAATCCCCGGCAAGCCGCCGTCCACCGGGCGCGCGGCGTCGACTTCGACGATGCGGATATTGCTGCGCCGGGCCACCGGGTACAGCGGGTCGTCGGGCCACAGCGAGCGCAGGCCGATGGCCGCATCGGCGTCCAGCGCCAGGGTGTTCAGCGCCTGCGCACCGCGCCCGGTGAAATAGGCGACTTGCCGCGAGCCGGGCAGGTTGGCCGGTGCCGCGCGCTCAAGCTGTACGTCAGTGCCTTTGAGCAACACCTGCGCCAAGCCATAGGTGATCGGCAAGGCGGCGAGGACTTTTACCGGTTTTGTCGCCTTGGCCTGGTTCAAGGCAGCATGGCCAACGCCTTGGTTGGCGGTGATCTGTAGCGGCTTGACGCCGTCGGCGGCGAATGCCGGTGTGGCAATGGCCAGGGCCAGAAGCAGTGGTCGAAACATCGGGCGCATTATCCAAGATTCCCTTTCAGGCTGGGGACCGTGCCGCGGGCGATGGCGGCGAGGGCGAAGGCGATACCGGCTACCAGGATGATCGCGGCACCGGACGGAATCGGCAGGTCGAAGATGATCGGCAGCAGGATCCCGCACAGGGTGCTGACGGTGGCGATCACCACCGAGATCCAGAAGAAGCCCTTGAGCGACTGGCTCAACAGGCGTGCGGCGGCCGCCGGAATCACCAGCAACGCACCCACCAGGATCGCGCCGATGACCTTGACCGCCGCCACGGTGATCAGGGTCACCAGGATCACGAACAGGTAGTCCAGGGTCTTCACCGCCACCCCGCGCACCGCCGCCAACTGCGGGTTGAAGCTGGCGAGCATGATGCGGTTGTACAGCGGCAGGGCCAGGGCCATCACCAGCGCGCCGACAATCGCCAGCACCAGCAGGTCATTGCCGTTGACGGTCAGCACCGAGCCGAACAGCACGTTTTCGAGAATGTGCACGTTGATCTTGCCCGCCAGAATCAGCAGCAGGCTCGCGCCCAGGGCCAGGGACACCGAGAGGAATACGCCGATCAGCGTGTCCGGCGCCAGGCCGGTGCGGTTGCGCAAGTAGTTGAGCAGGATCCCGAACAACAGGCAGTAGCCGAACAGGCTGCCGTAAGGTCCGGTATACGGTTCTCCCAGCAGAATGCCCACGGCCACGCCGGTCAGTGCGGCATGGCCCACGGCTTCGGAAAAGAACGCAAAGCGCTTGACCACCACCAGGGTGCCCAAACCACCCAGCACCGGGCCGATCAGCAGGCCGGCGAGCAGGGCGTTGACTACAAATCCATAGGCCAGCGCTTCCGGCAGATACCCGGAAGACGCCCAGCCCTGGACCATCAGGCGAAAGGCTTCATAGCTCATAAGGCCGGGCTCCGTGGGTGGGTGGAGAACAGGGTCAGCAGGCGGTCCGGGGTCAGCGCCTCTTTCGGCGTGGCGTCGAACAGCACACGGCGGTTCAGGCCGGTGACGCGATCGGCCAGGCGGCCGACGGCTTCCAGGTCGTGTTCGATCCACAGCACGGTGATCCCGGCCTGGCGCCAGTCGTTCAGCAGCCGCTCGAACACCTGGATCCCGGCTTCGTCCAGCGCC
Organism: Pseudomonas sp. F9001; assembly: GCF_013385435.1. Taxonomy (NCBI): domain Bacteria; kingdom Pseudomonadati; phylum Pseudomonadota; class Gammaproteobacteria; order Pseudomonadales; family Pseudomonadaceae; genus Pseudomonas; species Pseudomonas sp. F9001. The sequence goes on along the minus strand of NZ_JACAPX010000018.1, from coordinate 28,284 downwards.
GACATCGGTTCGTCCAGCACCAGCAATTGCGGTGCCGGGATCAACCCCTGGGCCAACAGCACCCGCTGGCGTTCACCGCCAGACAGCGCACCCATGCGCCGCTTGCGCTTGTCCTGCATGCCGACCCGTTCCAGTGCGTCGCCAATCGCGGCGGCGTAATGTTTGGACAGCCCGAGAAACGCCGGACGCCGCTGGCACATCGCGGCCATGAAATCGTCGACGGTCATCGGCAAGCCGCGGTCGAACTCCAGCGCCTGGGGCACGTAGCCGATGGTGCCGGGTGCATCCGGCCAATGCAGGCTCAACTGGCCCTGGTGCGGCGTTTGCCCCAGCAGGGTCTTGATCAGCGAGCTTTTGCCGCCGCCGTTGGGGCCCACCAGCGCATGGATGCTGCCGGGCTGCACCTGGAAACTCACTGCATCGAGGATCACCGTACGGCCCAGGGTCAGCGCGACGTTATCGAAGTCGAGGGTCGGGCCAACGCTGGCCACACTCAGGTGTTCAGCCGCCGTCATGCCCCGGACTCCTGAATCGCCCGCACCACGGTGTTGAGGTTGCCGGTCATTTCCACTTCGTATTTTTCCGCGCTGTAGTCGCCATAGGAAATATGCGACAGCGGGTACAGCTTCACCCCGGATTCACGCTGGATGGTGTCGACGTAGCTGGACGGGAAATCCATCTCCGAGAAGATCACTTTCACGTCCAGTTCCCGCAGTTGGTCGATGGTTTTCTTCAACTGGCTGGGGCTCGGCTCGATGCCGTGGGCCGGTTCCACCACGGCGGTGACTTCCAGGCCGAATTCCCGCAGCAGATAGTCATATGCCGCGTGCACGGTGGCCACCCGCAGGTCGGGGTTGGGTGCGCTGGTGAGCTTGGCCAGGGCGTCGGCGCGCATCTGGCGCAGGCGCTTGCCGTAGGCGCGGGCGTTCTGGGTGTAGGTCTTGGCGTTGTCCGGGTCGAGTTTGCCCAGTTCCCGGGCAATGTTGTTCACCTGGGCAATCGAGGCGCTGATGGACAGGAAGGTGTGCGGGTTGACCACCTTGCCCGCACCGCGCGCAGCGTTGCCGGTGGCGGCCAGCAGCGGCACGTTGGCGTTGGCCTCGATCACCGGGATGTCCGGGCGCTCGCTGGTGGCGATCATGCGGTCGGCGAAATCGTCATGGCCGACGCCGTTGAGCACGATCACATCAAGGGTGCCGATGCGTTTGATGTCTTCGGCGCGGGGTTCGTAGGCATGGGGATTGAAACCGGCCGGGATCAGCGGGACAACTTCAGCCTTGTCGCCGACGATATTGGCGACGTAGCTGTAATACGGGTGCAGGGTGATGCCGATGCGCAGGCGTTTTGCCGGGTCGGCACTGGCGAACGGGGCCAGCAGCACGGTGATCAGGCCGACCAGCACCAGACGTAATAATGGAGATGAAATAGACATGGTCTTCTCTCGGCTGCAACGTGAATTCAGTGACGATGCTGGCGGGTGACACCGGCATCGAATTGCGCGACTACCTGCTGCCAGCCCGCGCTGATCAGCGCCTGGTCAGTGAGGTCGGTGGGGGCGGTGAGGTGGGCGCTGCGGTTGAGCCAGATATCCGGCTCGGCGCCGCGGATGCGCATCAACAGCGAACCGCTGAGGTCCGGCGTCTGGCTCAGGCCCAGATAGGCCGCGTCCAGCAACTGCCAGCGGTGGTCGCCACGGCTCACCGAACTGGCGTCCTGGGCAAAGGGCGCGAAGCCCTCTTCGGCCAGCTGTTCAGGCGTCGGCAGAGCGCTGTGTTCCTCCTGCAGCAAGTGGATTTCATCCAGGGTCACCCGCAGGTCGGCGTAGATGCCTTGCTCGGCGGCGCTGAGGTCGCGGCGGGCGTCCAGTTGGTGGCTGGGCACGGCGGCGATCTCCTGGTTTTCACCGCGCAAGGCCACCACCGTGCCGGCAACGGCGAGGATGATCAGGCACAACAGCAGGACATACAGGGTTTCGTGCCCGGCGCCGGCCGGGCGCACGACTTGGGTTGTACGGCTCATTGGGGCTGGATATCCGCTTGGTCGATTTCCACCACGTGGCCGGGGCCGGCATCAAACAGCACGTAGAACTCGGCGGAGGGTTTCTTGAAGGTCAGCTTCGAGTCTTCTCCCAGCTTGCCGGGCACCAGGATGGTCTCGTCGTAGCCGATCACGTCCAGGGTCACGCCGGGGGCACCGCTGCCATCGGAGAAACCACCGGTGCACTGGATCTGCTCGCCGGCGATTTCCTTGCATTCGCACATCGGGTTGTGGGCCAGGGCGACGGTACTGAAACCGGCACTGAGGATCAGCGCGCCAACGGTGCGGGCCAGTTGCGGCAAAGTCATGGTTTAACTCCTCGTTTTTTCAGCCATTCGATGGTGGCCGGCGATGCCTGGCTCAAGGGAATGGAGGCCTGGTGCATGGCGCCGTCCCAGCCTTCCATGGTGATCCACACTTCGGCGTCCAGCGGGGTGCGCTCAGGGATCGGCAACGCGGCGCCCATGCGGTATGGGGTGCCAAAGAAAATCACCCCGGCCGCCCGCAGGCTGCGGGGCTTGCCGATACGCAGGTAGGTCGCCTTGACCTGGTCGATGCACGTGGCACACAGGGCAGCGTTGAAGGATTTCATCGGGCCTGCCGGGTCCGGGCGCGGCGGCTCGTTGCGTAGCTCGGCGAGCTTCAGGCTCCAGGGGCCGACCTGTACTTCGCCGATCTCCCGTTCACCCAGGCCGCTGTCGCCGCGAAACAGTGCCGCGTCGGCAAAGTACTTGGGCATGAAGCCCAGGGGCACCAGCAACAGCAGGATATTGATGTGGAAGCGCCATTTGAGCCAGAAGGCCCGCAGGGGCGAGGGGGGTTGAACCGTCATGGCCTTGTTCATGGGTTGGCCTCCGTGGTCTCAGCCTGCAAGGCCTGGGTTTTCGCCGGTTGACGGGCTGCCTTGGCTTCGCGTTTCAGCGCATTGAGGGTGGCCAGGGCCGTGCGTTTGGTCCAGATCAGCAAGCCGCTCAAGACCATCATGCTCAGCACCAGGCCGAAGAAGGCCCAGATCAGCTTGATCCAGATCCCGCCAAAGTCCCCGGTGTGCAACGGGCGCATGGATTCGGTGACGAACTCCAGGGCCGAACGGTCGGACAGCAGGTGCGAGGCGGCGATTTCGCCGTTGTACGGGTTGATTTCCGCGGTCTGGAACATCAGCGGGTACCAGCCACGCCCGCCGATGCGCAGGTGGCTGTAGGCGTTGCTGGGCAGGCTCACGAAGCTGGCCTCAAGCCCGGGAATGCGCTGGGTGGCGATGTTGATCGCCTCGTCCAGGGGAATCATGGGCGCCGGTACGCCCGGGGCGGACATCGGCACTTTGTCGCGGGCAATCGCCGGGACGATCGGCTCGCTGGAAATGGTGATCTGGTTATCACCCAGGATCGCCTGGATCAGGAACCAGGTGCCGGTGATGGAAATCACCGCGATAAACCAGATCGACCAGATGCCGCTCAACCGGTGGAAGTCGCCCCAGAAAATCCGCGCACCGTGACGAATGCGCAGGGTCGGCCTGAAAAAACCTTTCCAGAAACGCTTGTAGACCACGAGGCCGGTGACCAGCGAGGCCAGCAGCGGCAAGCCCAGCAGCGAGACCAGGTACCAGCCCCAGCTGTAGCCATTGGTGAAAGGCACCAGCCACCAGCCATGCAGGGCACGGGTAAATTGCTGGAAGTTGAACGATGGGCTGATGCCCTGGATCACCCCGGTGTATGGGTTGACGTAGACCTCCAGCGAGCGCCCGTCGGGGTAGCTGAGGTCGGCGCTGAGGGCGAAGTGCGATTCGTCCGGGCGGCTCAGGGATTCGACGATCACCTGGGGTTCGGCGCGCTTGATGGCGCCGATCACCTGGTCGTAGGTGAGCGGTTCGGCATCGTCCGACGGCTTGCTGGCGCGGATGTCCGGGTTGGCCAGCCAGACGATCTCCTGGCTGACCACCGCCAGGGTGCCGGTGACGCAGACGATCAGCACAAAGAACCAGATGGGCAATGCCAGCCAGCTGTGCACGAGAAACCAGAGTTTTGAGCGTGACTTCTTCGACATGTGAATGAGGGTCTTGATCGGAGGGAGGCGGTAAAGGCCCGGAAAACGCCACCCGTAGCTTTTGCTGACGCGAGCGGCTGTATCTAAGTTAAGACGGATGAGAAACACAAAACCCTAAGGCGGATATGAAAGTAAATGTTTCAGATACGCATTCATGCAACACGAAACATGTTCCGAGCCATCACCAAGGCGGGATTGATGGGGCGGGGGCGCTGCCTATGATGGGGTCATACCGTTGAGCGAGCCCCATAATGACTTCTGCCAGAACCCTCTACGACAAACACATCGATTCCCACACGGTGTGCCGCCTGGATGACCAGGGCCATGTGCTGCTGTACATCGACCGCCAGGTGATCAATGAATACACCAGCCCGCAAGCTTTCAGCGGCTTGCGCGAGGCGGGCCGTGGTGTGTGGCGGCCCGGTACGGCGCTGGCGGTGGTCGACCATGTGAACCCCACCACGCCCAAGCGCATCGCGACCATGCCGGATGCGGGCGGCGCGCGCCAGGTGTCGTACCTGGCGGAAAACTGCCGGGATTTCGGGATCGAGCTGTTGGATATCCTCGACAAGCGCCAGGGCATCGAACACGTGATCGCCCCGGAGCAGGGTTTTATCCTGCCGGGCATGGTGATCGCCGCCGGCGACAGCCACACCACCACCTACGGGGCCTTGGGCGCGTTCGGCTTTGGCATTGGCACTTCGGAAATCGAGCATTTGCTGGCCTCGCAAACCCTGGTCTACAAGCGTCTGAAAAGCCTGCGTGTGACCGTGGACGGCGAACTGGCCCGTGGGCTGACCTCCAAGGACGTGATCATGGCGCTGATCGGCAAAATCGGTGCCTCGGGTGCCACCGGCTACGCCATTGAGTTTTGTGGGTCGACCATCGATGCCCTGAGCGTCGAGGCGCGCATGACCATCTGCAACATGGCGGTGGAAGCCGGTGCACGTGGAGCCTTCATGGCGCCGGACGAAAAGGTCTTCGCCTACCTCAAGGGCAAGCCACGCGCGCCGAAGGGCGAGTTGTGGGAACGCGCCCTGGTGGGCTGGCGCCAACTGCACTCGGATGCCGACGCGGTGTTCGACCTCGAAGTGCAGCTGGATGCCAGCGCCCTTGAGCCGATGGTCACCTGGGGCACCAGCCCCGACCAGGCCGCGCCCATCGGCGCCCGCGTGCCGGACCCGCAAGACATCAGCGACCTGATCCTGCGCCAGGACATGCGCCGCGCCTTGAACTACATGGGCCTGGAAGCCGGCATGCCGTTGAGCGACATTGTGATCAGCCACGCGTTTATCGGCTCCTGCACCAACGCCCGTATCGAAGACCTGCGCGACGCCGCCAGCGTGGTGCGCGGCAAGCACGTGGCCGACCATGTGCGGGCGATGATCGTGCCGGGCTCCACCGAAGTGCGTGACCAGGCCGAAGCCGAAGGCCTTGCCGCGATCTTTATCGACGCCGGGTTTGAATGGCGCCAGTCGGGCTGCTCGATGTGCCTGGCGATGAACGACGACGTGCTGGAGCCGGGCGACCGCTGCGCTTCCAGCACCAACCGCAATTTCGAAGGCCGCCAGGGCGCGGGTGCCCGCACGCACCTGATGAGCCCGGCCATGGTCGCCGCTGCGGCCATCACTGGCCGGCTGACGGATATTCGCCACTTTGGAGACCGCACATGAGCTTGCAACCCTTCACTCGGATCACCGGCAAGGCGGCGCCGATGCTGGCGGCCAATATCGACACCGACGTGATCATGCCCAAGCAGTTTCTCAAGGGCATCGACCGCAACGGGCTGGACCGCGGGTTGTTCTTTGATTTGCGCTTTTTGCCCTCGGGTGAGCCTGACCCGCAGTTTGTGCTGAACCAGCCGGCCTGGCAGGGCGCGAGCTTTATGGTAGTGGGGCCGAACTTCGGCTGTGGTTCCAGCCGGGAGCATGCGGTGTGGGGCCTGAAGCAGATGGGCATCCGCGCGTTGATCGGCAGCAGCTTTGCGGGGATTTTCTATGATAACTGCCAGCGTAACGGGGTGTTGTTGATCACGCTGGAGGAGGCGGTGTTGCAGCGGTTGGGGCAGATGGTGAGTCAGCCTGAGCAGGCGCAGATCAGTGTGGACCTTGAGGCGCAGGAGATTCTTTTGGCGGACGGGCAGGTGATTGCGTTCCAGATCGATACGTTGCGCAAGACTGCGTTGTTGTTGGGGTTGGATGCTATTGGCACGACGTTGCAGCGCAGTGAGCAGATCAAGGCGTTTGAGCGTGAGCATTTGGCGGCCAATCCCTGGCTCGGGTGATGGGGCTGTAGTTGCAGGTTGGCTGCTCCGCACTGCCTGCGTTCGGCCTCGGGCTGAATGGGGCAGTCAGATCAAAATCAAGAGCACAGCGGCCTCCCGGCCGGCTTGAGTGTTAAAAGCAAAAGCAAAGACCAGAGCGAAAACAGATCTGCTTTTCTGTGGGAGCGGGCTTGCTCGCGAAAAACCTGAGAGCGCCGCGTTCATCCAGAATGCC